>JBMZDS010000136.1:0-4720 GCA_049614465.1 Chitinophagales bacterium | reverse complement strand
TCCCTTGTAGTGTCTTTACAAATTCTTTAAATCCAGTCTTTGTATTCTTATACTGCTTATTACCCAAAACAGCAGAATATACATCAAATACATCTTTGCTAATGTCTATTCCAAAATATTGCTTACTTTTATCCATAACTTTTTGTTTAAGGAAAGATCACTACCATACTTTTAACAACTTAAAATCGAGATCCAAACGTCTCACAGAACTGTACAAAATTATAGGTAGATAAGAGAGGGGATTTCCTATGTTGACGAAGTTTATAGCTTCTCCGTATATGATAACCTTAATCCTCTCTTTTTCTTTCTGTTTATAATATCTAAATTTAAGGAATTGTAAACTTAAGAGGTATAAAAATAATAAGGGTTAAGTACCAAACCCAAAGTTGGTGCAAATTAACAAATTCCGCAAATTTACAATTTGACGGTTAAATGAAAAGAAAGTTAACAGTAAAATTGTAAATTTGACTAAGTGCTAAAACCGAAAGTAAGTGTATTTTAAACCCTTACTATTCTTATACAAACCGATAAGCGCAACCATGATTTCCTCACGAAAAAGACATTTCACCATTTAACTTTTGACCACTTCCACATAAATCTGCATAGATTTTTCTACTTTTACAGCAATGGGAAGAATACTCGCTATAGACTACGGAATGAAAAGAACAGGACTCGCTGTCACTGATCCGCTACAGATCATCGCTACAGGATTGACTACTGTGAGTACAAAAGAGTTGTTGACCTACATTCAAAACTATTGTAAGGCAGAAGAAGTGGATACATTTGTCATAGGAGATTCAAAGCATCTAGACAATACAGATACCAATGTAAAACAACATAGTGTAGGCTTTTCTAGAAAACTACAAGCCCTTTTTCCTGACAAAACTATTGCATGGATAGACGAGCGATTTACTTCAAAAATGGCAAGCCAATCTATGGTCATGAGTGGCATGAAAAAGAAAAAACGACAACAAAAAGCACTCATTGATGAAATTAGTGCCACAATTATTCTACAATCCTACATGGAAAAGAAGAGTTTTTTATTTTAAGAACTATCTTTGCGACTGAAAATCAGCAAAAACAGATGAAATTACCTATCGTAGCATTTGGCTCACCAGTATTGAAAAAAGTAGCCACAGAAATTGATAAAGATTATCCCGAATTGGATAAACTCATAGACAATATGTGGAACACAATGGAAAAAGCCTCTGGTGTAGGACTCGCTGCGCCACAAATAGGAAAATCAATTCGCCTTTTTATCATTGACAGTTCACTTATGATGGATGAAGGCGAAGAAGATAAAGGCATTCAAGAAGTATTTATCAATGCTGAAATGCTAGAAGAAACAGGCAAAAAATGGACTTTTGAAGAAGGTTGTCTAAGTATTCCTGATGTACGTGCTGGTGTAGAGCGTCATGAGACTATCAAGATAAAATACTACAATGCTGACTGGGAACTACAGGAGCGTACTTTCGATGGATTGACAGCTAGAGTGATACAGCATGAGTACGATCATATCGAAGGCATTTTGTTTACGGACTATCTTAAACCTTTGAAAAAAAGAATGCTAAAGAAAAGGCTACAAAAAATATCAAAAGGAGATATTGATGTAGCCTATAAGATGAAATTTCCGGGATAATTCTATTGCCAAATAATAGGAAGCGTCTCGCCTTCTACTCCATTACTATCTGATTTAATAAATTTCACAGTATACGTTGGAAACTCATTTAAGTTTTCAGGCTTCAATATTTTCAAGTGAGACAAATTATTCATATCTTCTTGTAAAAGAGTATTTAATTGAAAAAATTCTTGTTCAAACGTTTCAGAATTGTACTTATTTCCTAAAACAAAATCATTGAGCAATGTACCAGCAGGATGTGCTGCGTCATAATCTTGATCGCTATAAACCTCAACAGTCACCACTTCATACTTGCGACCAAACTCTCCATCTGTAGGACAAGGTTGTGTAGCATACGCCATAGGAATCAATGAAAATGAAGGCGTAGACGCGACATAAGTAATCTCTGCATCATTCAACCAGAAAGATAAAGTATCATTCTGTACATATACAGTGTCATTATTAGTAGAATTTTGATATGAAAATTCTAGAGAAGCAAAATCGTGATAGGGATATTCTACTTCTGGGCATCGACAAGCATTGACAACAATAGCTGCGACAAATGCCATGATTAAAATTGAAACCTTTGATTTCATAATAGTTAGTTTTTTCTCTAAAACGGAAACCTTATTTCTTTATTTCCATTTTCTAAAAAATAAGTAATGTCAGTTAAATTTTTCATATCCACTCATCAGAAAAATTTCGGCATGAATATTAAGATTAAGGCTATTTATTATTGATAATTTCTTCCAATTTTAGTTGAATTGTCATTCTATCATCTATCGCATAATCACTATCAATGTATTGTATAATCCCTTCTTCATCTATAATATAAGTCATTCTATTATTGTATCCTTCGGAATTAAAAGCGTTATAGTTTTTTGAGATAGAACAGTCTTCATCATTCACATAGATGATATGCTCTGTATCAAGCTGAGACTTCCATAGAAATAGTAAAGTATTTGTAGAATTAGAAATAGCAAAAGTGCGTATATTTTTCCCTTCATAGTAGTAGTCAAATGAAGGAATATGTATGAAACAAGTCATCAATCTATAATCTATATGATTTTCACCAAAAGAAGGTATAACACCACTAAAAGCGGCTGGATAAAATGTAATGACTTTAAATGTAGAAGTGTCGTTGACGATATTATACTTTTCATCTGTAAGCGACAAAGACCAATCACTCGAAGAATCAGGAACATATGACATAATATCTGGTGCCTTATCACCAACTTTCAATTGAATTGACGTATTATCTGTACTTACAAAATTTTCTATTTCCAAATGCTTTTTTATAGCATTTTCTAGCGGTTTTAGATGCTCTCCTTGTGCTCTATAATTAGTGTCTTCTAGCAAGATATGATTTTGTTCATCTAAGAGATACAATCTAGCACTTTCATCTCTTACCGAATCTGTTAAAAAAACATTGAAAGCGACAAGACTATCCAATTCTCGCGCTGTTGTCGCAAAAGTATTTATGCCTAATGATCCATAGATCTCACCTTTTTCATCATAATATGTAGAAATTCCATCTAATAGATTGTTATTCATAGGCTGTTCGCTATCATCTGTAGTAGCATTCCACTTATCAGCATCATTTACAACCAATACAACATCAATTTTGGGTGCTTGTTCTGGTGTAAAAGCAAGTCCTTGAACAAAATAGAGATTTAAAGATTTCGTTAGCATACTTGCATAATCACAATCTACATATGTACTTGGCATGAAAGCAACTATCTTTAAATTTTCCGTTGGTTCATAAAAATGTAGTTTCTCGATTTCAAATTTTTCCAATGGAAATGCAGCTTCTTCTTTTGCATTATTTATACAACTAAACGATAAAATAGCTAAAAACAGGATACCTGTTATAGCAAAACGAATACTTTTCTTCATATTATTAATCTTTCTTCTAAAATTATTTATCAGCGCCTTACAGTCTATCTTTCCATTTTCCAAAAATCAGGATTTTCAAAATCATCCGAATTAGGAGCAATAACATCATACTTATTAGAAAGATTTCGATAAAGAGATTGTGATTCATTTTTCAGCACATCATACTCTCGCTCAAAATATCCTGCAATAGCGACTCCATTTCGTTTTGATATTTTTCCATTGAGATACGAACGTCCTTTATCTATTATCCAAAAACCATTGTACTGTACATAATGAACTTGAACACTGACATCATATATTTCAAATGAAAAACCTAGTAATTTTGCTAGCATTCTAAATCGTAGAGGAATCAATTTCTGAAAATCTACTCCTTGAGGACTTAACTCTACTGACACATCTACAAATGCCAAACTCGCTGTATCGATATAAATAGACCCCCTAAACAAGGTCTTTTTCAAATCATCTTCCTGGTCAAATGTCACATGATGAACGATCAATCCATCCATTTCTACTACACCATTATATTCATAATCGTATCGCTTCTCCCCTTTTTCGCCAAAAAAGCCTTTTACATCTTCTGTCAAGACATCTAAATCTGGTGTAAAAGAAAACAATCCACCACAGTTCTCCGCTATATAAAGACTATCATCATCTACACTATTAGCAACCAACTTTCCTAAGTCTTTTACCATTTCCATATCTAGCATTCCTCTTGCTTTTCGAACATCTACATACAATTTGTCCTGCTCATTATGGAAAAAATTCACCCCTTGAAAATAGGCTTCTTCATGATTGAGCAATTCATTATTGCCTTCAACTTTCTGTGTATAAAAAGCCGTTTGAGTAACTGGCGGACTATAATAATTTGAAGGAATCTGAAGCAGTGCTTCTTGTAGCAAATCAAAAGCATCTATAGGATAAATAACGACTTCATCGATATTCTGTTCATTGGGAGTCAATCGTATTTCCTTTCTATTCCACACTTGTTGTACAGTCAGTGTATCAGTATAAAAACCCAATCGCTGAACGATCATTTTCTCATTTCCTTTAAGATCATATTCTTCGAGAAAGAATTGTCCATTCTCATCAGTAGAAGTTCCTTTAAAAGTATTCAAAATCATGACACTCGCATACGGAATGACTTCATCTGTTTCGGCATTTAAAATTGTTCCATTTATGCTTTGCTGTGAAAAAATGTTTAACGCA
>JBMZDS010000135.1:0-4773 GCA_049614465.1 Chitinophagales bacterium | reverse complement strand
TAGACTTAAAAGAAAATCAAAAACTGCAAGCCTACATGGATAGTATAGAAGCTATCAAAAACTATGCTGGTCCTGAAAATTTAAAACTCTTTTTCATGTCACTCGAAAGAACAGAAAAAGGAGAAAGTGGTATTACTCGAATTGGCTATTTTGGAGATAGTATGATAGAAGGTGACCTGATGAGTAAAAGTTTGCGCCAATGGATGCAAGAAAAATATGGCGGAATAGGTATTGGGTTTATGCCGATTACTTCCATGACAGCCGGATTTAGGACTACGATAAAACACAGTTTTTCTGACAACTGGTTATATTCTTCCCTTCCTACAGGCAATAAAACTGACTTTTTGTACGGATTGTCGGGTGAAATCTTTTCTATAGATAGTGGCACAACGGAGACTTGGGTTGAGTATGGAGCAAAGTATAGCTCTTTTCCTACGACAAAATTGTTTTACGGAAAGAATGATTCACTAGAAGAGAAAAAAATGAACACTGTTCTTTTTCAAGAAAATAGTTTTGACCTTGTAGAGAAAAACACAGTCAATACGCTTACTTTAAATAACCAATCTACAACAGAAGTCAGATTAGACTTTCAATTCAATTATCCGCAACCTATCTATGGACTTTCTTTGGCGAGCAATAGTGGTGTGATAGTTGATAATTTTTCATCTAGAGGAAATTCGGGCATGCCTTTATCTGCTGTTTCTTATAGCGTTTTGAGTCAGTTTAATACTGAAATGCATTATGATTTGATAATTTTACAATTTGGAATGAATGTGCTAAGTGGAGACATGGATTATTCTTGGTACAAAAATAGTATGAAGAAAGTAGTGGCTCATTACAAAGCGGCTATTCCTACAGCATCAATATTAATCGTAAGTGTAGCTGATAAAGGAAGTAAAAATGAAGATGGAGAAATGGAAACAGACCCTGCTATCGAACCAATAGTAGAGGCACAGCGAGAAATGGCTAGAGAAAGTGAAGTTGCTTTTTTCAACTTATATCAAGCGATGGGAGGAAAAAATAGCATGATAAAATGGGCAGAGGAACTTGAGTATGCCAATAAGGACTATACTCACTTTAACTATAAAGGAGCTTCTGCTGCCACACAAATGATATACAATTATTTAATAGAAGAATATGAGAAGGCGAAAGCCTTAAATGAGTTACAAAATGAAGAAGTACAATAATATCAAAAAGACAATTGCAGTATTCTGCATATTATGGACAGTATCTTATGGTTTTTGCCAAGAAGGTGCCGAGCCCAAAGAAAATATCCTTTACCAAGGCATTATAGAAGACTCTGTCAATATCATAGAAAATGATGGCATGATGTATTCATTTTTTGAAAAACTAAAGCAATTGGAAAATGGAGAAATTGATAGAGTCAATATCGTCCATATTGGCGACTCTCATATCCAAGCAGATTGGTTGAGTGGCACAATACGTGTCCGTTTGCAAAGAGTTTTTGGCAATGCAGGAAGAGGATTGGTTTTTCCCCACAAAGTAGCAGGTAGTAATGCACCACCAGATGTGTATTCGTACAGCAACAGAAAATGGGTCTCTTATCGAAATCTACACAAACAAAGTGATTTTAAAGTAGGAATAGGCGGTTATGTAATAGGAACAAATGATTCGGCAGCAATCTTGAAAATATCACTCAATGATAAGCATGATATGGGCGGCTATGATTTCAATAAAATCACTCTTTTTCATCCAAGTGGCGAGCAGTTTTATGACTATGACGTGCTGTACACCAATGAAAGAGATGTAATAGAAGAAAATATCGTCAAAGAAGAAGGTGTTTCATATACGGTAAAAGCAGGCGATTATTTAGGGAAAATAGCGAGTCTTTTCAGTACAACTTCTGCAAGTATAAAAAAAATGAATGGATTGAGTTCTGATATGATTTATGCAGGACAAAAACTGACTATCACGCAGAAAGTCGTGAAATCAGAGCCACTTCCTGAAGAAACTTTTGACGAATTGTTTGTCAATGAGATTGTGGAAGGAAACAATTATACATCTCTTACAATGGATTCTACGGTACAATATCTCTTTTTAGCAAGTCAAAAAAGTAATACAACACAGTCTGTAGCACAATGGGATGGTTTTTCGCTAGAGCACACTGATAGTAGTGGACTTTTGTATCACACGATAGGAGTCAATGGAGCGCAGTATTTTCACTATAATGATACAGAACGATTTTTTGAACAATTAGAAGCACTTTCGCCAGACCTTATCATCGTATCGCTAGGAGCCAATGAATCATTTGATACTGATCTAGAAGACGAAGAGTTTATTGAAGAATTGGATGAATTTTACAATCATCTCGATATTCATGCAGCAAATACTCCTGTCCTTATCTCTACACCTCCAGACAATAGAAAACAACAAACTCGTGCAGAAAATTTAGCCAAAATATTGAAAGAATATGCGCATTCAAATGCGATGCCTTTGTATGATTTGTATAATATTTTAGGTGGTAAAGGTTCATTTTACGAATTGCAACTGAAAAACTTTGCGAGAAAAGATAAAATTCACTTTCATGCGTCTGGCTACGAAATGCAAGGACAACTGACGAGTGATGCAATACTAAAAGCCTACGAAAAATATAAAACCCTAGAAATTGAATGATTGGCTAGAATATTTGATTTATGATCCTAAAAGTCCTTTGTTGTTCAACTCTGGACTGTTCTTGGTATTATTTATTCTATTTTCTACCGTTTTTCTTCTTTTCAGAAAACAAAAGCTACTCCGCATCATTTGGACAGTAGTGTTTTCGCTGTTTTTTTATTATAAATCAAGCGGATTTTACTTTTGGATACTTATTGTCTCTACAGTTATTGACTTCATCCTTGGGCATGCCATTTTTAAAGCAGAAAGTAAAGGAAAAAAGAAAGCGTTATTAATACTGAGTTTACTATCCAATCTAGGGATTCTAGCTTATTTCAAGTACTCCAATTTTTTCATTGACACACTCAACTCTTTCGGTACAAGCATCGAAAATCTTGACATTTTCCTTCCTATAGGTATTTCGTTCTATACATTTCAGACATTGAGTTATTCTATAGATATCTATAGAGGAAAATTAAATCCAGTCGATAATATTCTGGATTTTGCTTTTTTCGTTTCGTTCTTTCCGCAGCTAGTAGCAGGTCCTATAGTACGAGCAGCAGACTTCATTCCGCAGATACGTTCCAAACTAAAAGTCAGCGATAAGGACTTAGGGCTTGCAGTATTATTGATTGCAGGTGGTCTATTCAAAAAAGCAGTCATTTCAGATTATATCAGCATCAACTTTGTCGATAGAATATTCGAAAATCCATTGCTTTATTCAGGTTTTGAAAACCTAATGGGAGTGTATGGATATGCCATGCAAATTTATTGCGATTTTTCAGGATATTCGGATATGGCGATTGGTTTAGCTTTATTATTAGGTTTGCGATTGCCTATCAATTTTGACTCACCTTATCAGTCGGCAAGCATTACAGAATTTTGGCGAAGATGGCATATTTCATTGTCAAGTTGGCTCAAAGATTACCTGTATATTTCGCTAGGCGGCAATCGAAAAGGACAGATACGCACTTATTTCAATCTTATGATGACAATGCTTCTCGGTGGACTCTGGCACGGAGCCAACTGGAAATTTGTCTTTTGGGGAGCAATGCACGGAGGAATGCTAGGCATTGAAAAATTGATAAAATCTGTTTTCAATATTCCTAAAAACAAACTGACACGTGTACTTGGAGTGATTTTTACATTCCACTTTGTCTGTTTTTGTTGGATTTTCTTTAGGGCGGATAGTTTTGGTACTGCGACACAAGTTCTTTCACAGATTGGCAATGGTTTTTCTTTAGACATTGTAAAAGAAGTTTTTGCAGGCTACCGCAATATTTTATTGATGCTTTTGCTCGGTTATTTCTTGCATTTTACGCCTAAAAAATGGGAAGAGCTTGCGCAAAAAGTAATGACAAAAATGCCTTTACTCCTAAAAGCTGCTATCATTGCACTAGTCGCTTGGATGGCTGTCCAAATAGCAACAGGAGAAGTCGTTCCATTTATTTATTTTCAGTTTTGATTGAAAAATAAAGCTCTATAAAACATTTAGAGAGAGAAACTGAAGGCGCATATACATAAAAGTGCCTTAATACTTTTTACATTATGTGTAAAGTTTTAAAACTCTACACATAATTCATTACACCAGTATTCAATAAGAGATTTTCCATAAATAATTATATCGCTACCCCAAATAGAGAGTACAGGTGATTTTGTCTTGTCTTTTAATATCACTAATACTCTATGAGCATATAAAGGAACAAAACCTTCTATTTCAGAAGAATCAAATCCTGAGTCATTTAAACACTTCTTTATATATTCTATATTTTCTTCTACTTCCGTTATCAACCATTTAGTTTTTTCCAAATCAATAGGATATTTATAACATTCCCTATTAATTTCATTTGGATTTTTTCTATCAGGGTCAATTGAGATTTGCAAAGTTTCAAAACCATTAAAGGCTTTTAACATTTCAACATAATCATATGGGAATTTAACCCCAAAGCAGTTTTCGAACTCTTCTATTTCATCTATATTTAATCCGTTATTCCATTTTGTGTCCTTCTGGATTTGAAATCCCCAACATTCTTGAATAATTTCAGTTTTAAATTTTTCCTCCGAAATAGATTTAAACCTTAACCAATCTGCTTCTTTCATTTAATTTAATTGATAAGTAAAATTTGATTTTTTTCACTCTAAATGTAATAATTTTTAGAC
>JBMZDS010000134.1:0-4797 GCA_049614465.1 Chitinophagales bacterium | reverse complement strand
GAAACAACGATGGAGACTTTTGAACTCATTAAAGCAATGGCAGAGATAGGCAACCCCAACTCAATAACGGATGCAGGTGTGGGCGCACTTTGTGCTCGTACAGCTGTAATAGGCGCTTATCTAAATGTAAAAATAAATGTCGCTGACCTCAAAGATGAAGCATACAAAACGGATATTTTAGCGAAAGCTACAAAACTAGTCAGCGAAGCAAAAGCAAAAGAAGATGAAATAATGGCAATAGTAGAGCAAAAAATTCAGTAAAATGAACAAAAAATACCTAAATTACCCTTATTTTGTTACAAAATTATTCAAAAATTACCCTTATTTTGCTACAAAATTATTCAAAAATCACCCTTATTTTGTTACAAAATGAATATATTTGTAATCTAATAATAAGGAAATGAGCTTATATAGAGAAGTAGAAACATACCTAGCAGAATGGAAAAACAAAATCAAGAGGAAACCACTTGTACTCAGAGGAGCTAGACAAGTAGGAAAAACTACTCTTGTCAAAAAAGTAGCTAAAACCTATACCTATCATATTTTGCTCAATTTGGAAAAAAAAGAAGACATTCATTTTTTCAATGAGTATAATAGTACTACCGAAATAATCGAAGCACTATTCATCACTAAGAATATTCCACTGAGTAAGATGAGTGATTGTCTTCTCTTTATAGATGAGATACAAGAATCGCCAAAAGCAATACATCTTTTGCGTTATTTTTATGAAGATAATCCTGCCATCCATGTCATAGCAGCGGGCTCATTATTAGAATTTGTGATGAAAGATGTCAAGAGTTTTCCTGTAGGAAGAGTCGAATTTCTCTATCTTTCTCCTATCAATTTTCATGAGTATTTACAAGCCATTAATCATGAAATGGCACTAGAGTATTTCAATCAGATTCCTTTTAAGAAAATAGCACTTAACACGCTTTATGATTTATTTCATCAGTATATCATCGTAGGAGGAATGCCCGAAGCTGTCGATTATTTTGTAGAGACAAAAAGCTATACCGAACTCGGAAAAATATACAATAGTATATGGGAAACATACAAAAATGACATTCATAAATACACGAGCAATAAAACTGAAAGAAATGTCATCAAGCACATAATTTCGACAGCACATTTATATATCGATCAACGCATAAAATTTCAAAATTTTGGTAACTCGAATTATCGATCTAGAGAAGTAGGTGAAGCATTTCGCAGTCTAGATGATGCAAAAGTCATCCAACTTATTTATCCTACTACTGATGTTGAAATCCCCATAAGACCTAATATCCGAAAATCGCCAAGATTGCAGTTTTTAGATACAGGAGTTGTCAATCGAGCACTCGGTATTCAAGCCAAGATGCTCGCTATGGACGATATGAGTACTTTATACAAAGGAGCGATTATTCCACATATGATAGCACAAGAATTGATTTCGATAAATGTACATCAACAGAAAAAACCAAACTTCTGGGTACGTGAAAAATCGCAAGCATCTTCGGAAGTAGATCTCGTCTATGAATATGACGAAAAAATAATCCCTATAGAAATAAAATCAGGAAAAGTAGGCAAACTCCGTTCTTTACATCAATTTATGGAAAGATGCCCTCATGAATATGCCGTACGTATCTATGGCGGAAATTTTGTAGTAGAACAATGGGAAACACCTAGCGGTAAACCTTTTCTTTTGATGAATTTGCCTTATTTTTTAGGGACAAAAATTCCTGAATACATCAGCTATTTTGTTCAAGAACATAAATTATAATGCCATTTTACCCTTATTCTGTTACAAAATTATTCAAAAATAACCTTTATTCTGTTACAAAAAACAGCTGAAATTGCCCCTATTTTGTTACAAAGCAGAAATTATTTACTTAGAAACTTAATCACGTCAGCTACAGTTTCATCAGGGATTTCTTCCATAGGAATATGCCCAGCATTGTCATAAATAATAAGTTGATTGTTAGGAATATTTTCGACAAAAATATCCGACAATACTAGTGGTATCCATATATCTTCTCTTCCCCATTGGATAAGTGTAGGGCAGTTTATTTTGTGTAGGTCTGTTATTTCGCCTGCTTCTATTTGTCTTACTTTCAAGAAAAATGCTTTGCGATTTCCCTCTCTGTGCATCAAATCTTTGTATCGTTGTACCAATTCATCATTGATTTTATCATCATCATAAAAGACTTCTTTCATACTCTTCTCTACAAAAGGAGATACATCTATACTTTCTATTGTACTAAACAAAAAGTCATTTTGTGCCAACTTAAAAACAAATGGACGCTCCCACTCTTCGGCAAAAAATCCTGAAGGATCAACCAAAATAAGTTTCTTGACTTTATCCTTGTGTATCGAATTAGCCGCATATTCCCAAGCCGTATGTCCGCCTAGCGAATTGCCTGCAAGATAAAAAGAATCTAAACCTTTATTTTCGACAAAAGCATCTAGTAAATCAATGTATGACTGCATCGAATAAATATCATCTACAGGAGGTGAAGTCAATCCTCCACCTTGCATATCGATAGAATAGGTTGTGTGTTTTTTTGACAATTGATCCTCCCATGCTTCCCAAGTATGCAAACTCGAAGATGTACCATGTATCAAAATAATAGGCATCCCTTCTCCTTTCATTTTGTAGTGAACATCTAAGTCATTCAATGTTACAAAATGAGAATACTCATCTGCATATTTTTCTTTTAAAGTTTCTAATGGGATAGCATCTTTTAGCAACAGGAAATTGACGGCTAAAATCAATACTAATACGGCAAGAAAAAATACAACGAGCTTCTTCATTTATGATTGAATTAATGGAAGGCTAAAAATACACAATATTAATTTGTCCATCCAAAATGTCGTATCTTTACACAATGGGAACATTACTAGCCACATTTATCGCAACAGTAGCCGTCATGGCATTTTTTGTAGCCGCTTTAGGTATCAAAATGATATTTAAAAAAGATGGCGAATTTAAAGGCGGATGCGCCTCTAACAATCCTATGCTCGTCAATGAAATAGGCGAATGTGGAGTCTGTGGCAAAAAGCCAGGCGAAGAGTGCGCTTCTGAAGATAAATTGCCTGAAATTGGGTAAATTATTGCTTCCCTTTTCTTATTACAGCTATATAGTAGATATTTTTATTTGATAATATTCATCTACTCCTTCACTAGCAACTTAAACCCTTTTCCATGCACATTGACGATTTCTATACGCTCATCTGCTTTTAGATACTTACGTAGTTTTGTGATATAAACATCCATACTACGTCCTGTAAAATAGTTGTCATTGCCCCATATAGATTTTAGGGCGACATCTCTATCCAATACAGCATTGACATTGTACGCAAGAAGCTTGAGTAGTTCAGCCTCCTTTGTCGTTAGTTTTTGGGCTTCCTTGCCGTTTTTCAATTCACGACTATCATCATGATAGACAAATTTTCCTACGACAAACTCTTTCTGATCTTCGCTTGGCAATTGTGCCCCAGCTACTCTACGCATAATAGCATCTATACGCAGTTGCAATTCTTCAAAACTAAAAGGCTTATTGATATAATCATCTGCACCTATACGCAATCCTTCAAGTCTATCTTCCTGCATCGACTTTGCTGTCAGAAAAATAATAGGAATCTTATTATCTACTTTTTTTATCTCTTTGGCAAGTGTAAAACCATCTTTGATAGGCATCATCACGTCCAAAATACACATATCAAAATCATCCTTGCTAAATGACTGCCATGCTTGCTCACCATCTGTATAAAGCTCTACATAATTGTCTTCCAACTCTAGAGAGTCTTTCAAAACTGCTCCTAAATTTGGATCATCTTCAGCTAGTAGTATTCTATATTTATATTCCTTCATAATATTATATTGTAGGTAATGTGATTGTAAACTTTGTATATTTATTTAACTCCGAATCCACAGAGATATTTCCTCCAAAAGCATCTATCATCGTTTTGACATAACTCAATCCCAGTCCAAACCCTTTGACATTGTGTATATTTCCTGTAGGTACACGATAAAATCGAGTAAATATTTTTTTCTGACTAGCAGCATTCATACCGACTCCATTGTCTGCAAATTCGATATTTATTCCTTTAGAATTGCTATATGTTCTGATACTAATATTTAAGGATTCATCTCTTCGATACTTCAATGAGTTATCTAGCAAGTTGGAAAAAACATTCAATAGATGTGTTTTGTCTAAGTGAGAAATATATTCTTCTGCAGTTGTTTCAATCGAGACATCTGCTTGTGCAGCTTCTATACGGAGTTTAAACTTCTTGAGCAGTTCATCTATCAAATCATGAATATTGACATCTTCATTCTTTAGCTTTAATTCTTCCTTATCAAGCTGTGCTATTTGCAATACCTTTTCGATATGATTGCCAAGGCGTTTATTTTCATCACCGATTATAGTTGTATAGTTCTTTACTCGATTGGCATCACTGAGTACTTTTTCCTTTCCGAGCATCTCAGTCGCCAATGATATTGTTGCTACAGGAGTTTTCAACTCATGTGTCATGTTATTGATAAAATCTGTCTTCAATTCAGACAATTTTTTCTGTCTAAAAATAACTAGAATGCTAGCGCCAAAAGACATGGCAATCAAGAATACAAAAAGAAATGAAGAAAAAAGCAAACCTCTGTTTGACTTCATTATATAAGAACGCTTTTTAGGAAAATGAACCATTAAAATGGCTTCACTACCATAAAAAGAATTGAGATACAAAGGTGTTGTAAATGACTCTGCTAATACTGTAGGCGAAAAATTGTCAAAATTGGACAATACTTGTCGCAGTGAAAAC
>JBMZDS010000133.1:0-4873 GCA_049614465.1 Chitinophagales bacterium | reverse complement strand
CTCCATCGCTCTTGACTGTGCATTGGTTCTATAAAGTATTGCAAAATCATTGTGACTTAAGTGGTCTTGCATTTTCTTTTCAAAAATCAAATCTGCGACTTTCTTGCCCTCTTCATTATCACTTATCGTGCGGAAGATTTTTATTTTTTCGCCTTCAGATTTATCTGTCCAGATTTCTTTGTCTATCTGATTGCTATTTTGCTTGATGAGCGAGTTAGCGGCAGTCACTATCTGTGGAGTGCTACGATAGTTTTGTTCTAATTTTACAACATGATAATCAGGATAGTCTTTCTGAAAATTTAAAATATTGGTAATCGTAGCTCCTCTAAATGCATAAATACTCTGTGCATCGTCACCTACGACAGAAAGTTGCTCATTCATGTCTGCCAGTTTTTTGATAATGGCATACTGAGCAGTATTAGTATCTTGAAACTCATCTATCAAAATGTGTTTGAATTTCATCTGATATTTGTAGAGCGCATCAGGAAATTTGCATAAAATCTCATAAAACTTCAATAGCAAATCATCAAAATCCATTGCTCCATTTTGCAAGCATTTTTTGACATAAATATTATAGATTAAACTAAACTTTGGTGTTCCTGCGCTGACATCTTCGCTTACCATTTCAGCATTTTGTGCATAGTCTTGCGGAGAGATAAGTGCATTTTTTGCAGCAGATATTTTGAAAAAAAATACGATTAGGCTTGTAGATTTTTTCATCTAATCCTTGTCCTTTTATCAGTGCTTTTACTACATTTTTTGAATCATTGGTGTCGTAGATAGTAAAGTTGGAAGGAAATCCTAATCTTGGTGCTTCTACTCTCAAGATGCGAGCAAATACAGAGTGAAAAGTTCCCATAAAAAGATTGCGTGCTTCTGAGCCTACAATAGATTCTATACGCTCACGCATTTCACGGGCTGCTTTGTTTGTAAATGTCAGCGCCAAGATATTGAAAGGATCTATTCCTTGCTGTATCAAATGAGCAATACGATACGTCAATACTCTTGTTTTGCCAGAGCCAGGACCGGCTATGATGAGCATAGGACCATTCATATATGTAACTGCTTCGCGCTGCGGTTCGTTTAGTGCTTCCAAAAAATCCATAGTGACAAAGGTAAAGGATGTGGTTTTTTTGAACGATGAATTTTTAGACTATTCCCTGATTGTTGAAAAGTAGTGATTATTGCTATTGTAAACTACTTAGTTACTTCAAATCGTTAAAAACTCCTAATCTAATCGCTCCAGATACTAAAGTAGTAGTATTCACGTTCATTTTTCGTATCTTTGCGCTTCTATTTTTGATAGAGAAAGCATTTTTAAAAAACAAATTCAATTTATATATGAGCAAGAAGCGTGTTTTAGTGATAACACAGGAGATGAAACCCTACATGGATTTGACAGATATTTCTAATATAGTATCTGGATTGCCTACAAAATTGCAATCACAAAATTTAGAATTGAGGGTGATGATGCCAAGATTTGGTATGATAAACGAAAGAAGACATCGATTACATGAAGTAGTGAGATTGTCAGGTATCAATGTAGAGGTCAATGATGAAGATTATCCGTTAGTGATAAAAGTAGCTTCTTTGCCAGGAGCAAGATTGCAAGTTTACTTTTTAGACAATGATGATTATTTCCATAGAAAAGAAGTTTTTCATGACAAAGAAGGTAATGCCTTTGCTGACAATGGAGAGCGTATGATGTTTTTTGCTTTAGGTGCATTAGATACTGTCAAAAAATTTGGCTGGGCTCCTGATGTAGTGCATTGTCATGGATGGATGACAAGCATAGTACCTGCATTGCTTAAAACACAATACAAAGACGAGCCAGTATTTAAAAATTCTAAAGTAGTTTTTACTGCTTATCAAGAAGAGACTTTTGAAGAGAAAGTAGATGCTGACTTTGTAAAATTGATGACAGAAAACACATCTGTTCCAGAAGAAGACTTGGCAATATTTGAAGGTGGTACTGAAACTGGATTAAACAAAGGTGGAGTTCATTTTGCTGATGCTGTCACAATTGGTAGTGAAGAGATAGAAGAATCTATCACTGAAGAATTTAACAAGCGTGATGTGCCAAAGTTAGATTATGTATCTGATGAAGATCACATTATTACTTATGCCAAATTTGTAAAATCATTGACTGAAGAAGCTGTCGAAAATGAAAAATAACCTAATTCTTTGTGGATTTATACTCGCAATTGCTTTATCTGCGTGTGAAAAAGATCCAAAACTTACAGACTCTCCTTTAAATCCTGGTTCGGGAATAGGGGTAGAGCAAGTAGATACGTTTACACTAGCGAGCTATACTATAGAAGAGCAACCTCTCAATGGAAAGAATCGAGATTATGTTCAACTTGGGCGTATAGATGATAGCCGTATGGGAAATACAAGCACTGCATTTTATTCGCAGTTTCGATTGAGTGTCAATGGTTCTGAATTGGGAGCTAATCCTGTTTTGGATTCTGTGATACTTACATTGGCTGTAAATGATTTTTATGGTTCATTTGACAACACAATGAATATAGAAATCTATGAATTGACTGAGGATTTAGATCCTGATAGTGATTATGACAATGATGTAAGTCTTTCTACGGGAACTACATTGTTAGGTTCTGCCATGTTAGATTATGACACTTTAAGTCAAATAAGCATTCCAATGACAAGTGTATTTGGACAATCATTACTAGACCAATTTAATACAGATGTCATGGAAAGTAGTGATAATTTTCTTGATTTTTTGAGTGGAGTCTATGTAAAAATAGATGACGGTTCAGGAGGAGATGGAATGCTCGAAATAGATTTGACAAATGCAGCTACTCGACTTAATCTTTATTTTCATAGTGATAATGCTACAGATTCGCTATATCAATATGTAGTAGATAATCAAGCAGTCACAGCAAATCAATATAATACTGATTTTTCTGGGTCAGAAGTGGAAGTAGCCTTCAATGATGATACTGACAATGATGAGGAGTTGTATTTATCTCCTTTTTCTTCATCAAGAGGATTGGTTATACTTCCTGATATGACAGAGTTTGCTGATGTTGCTATTAATTATGCTGAAATTTCATTTTTTCAAGCAGACTATGGAGATGCTATTAATGATGATTTTCCAGAAAATGATAGAATATTTCTTTATTTGAATGTTGGTGATACTTCTCTGAATTTTTTGCCAGGAGTTTCTGTAAATAATCTAGCTGCTTTTGGAGGTGCTAAAGAATTGGTGTCAATAGGCGGAATAAATACTCATAAGTACACGTTTAACATAACACAGTACATACAAGAACTAGCAAAAGAAGAGATAGATAATGAAGGACTAGCTATTTCTGTATTGTCTAATAATGGAGCAAATAGAGTAAAATTGGCGGGAGCAACTCACGCAGATTTGCCTATTCATTTGGAACTAACTTATACCAAAACGAAATAAACCTAACGACCTATGTGTGGAATAGTAGCTTATATTGGGAAGAATGAGGCCTATCCTGTGTTAATAAAAGGATTGGAGCGATTAGAATATAGAGGATATGACTCTGCCGGTGTTGCTTTAATGGATGGCAATATCAAAGTATATAAAAAAGCAGGAAAAGTACAAGACCTCAAAGATGCTGCTAGAGATAAAGACACACACGCTCATATAGGTATAGGACATACACGTTGGGCTACACATGGTGAGCCAAATGAAATCAATGCACATCCGCATTATTCTTCAGATGGACGTCTTGCTATCATTCACAATGGTATTATAGAAAACTATGCTGTTCTCAAAAAAGAATTAGAAAATAGAGGGCACGTATTTCATTCGGATACGGATACTGAAGTGCTTATTCATTTGATAGAAAATATTCAAAAGAATAATGATTTTGATCTAGCAGAAGCAGTACGTGTTGCGCTCAATGAAGTGACGGGTGCATATGCTATAGTTGTTATTTCAGAAGATGAGCCAGATCAATTGATAGGTGCTCGTAAAGGAAGTCCACTTGTAGTTGGACTTGGCAATGATGAATTTTTTATGGCATCAGATGCTACTCCTATTATTGAGTACACAAAGAATGTAGTATACTTAGATGATGAAGAGATAGCTGTAATCACTAGAAAAGGAGATTTGTCTATAAAGACCATTTCTAATAAAGTGAAAACACCATACATACACGAGTTGGAAATGAAACTCGAAATGTTAGAAAAAGGAGGATATGATCATTTTATGCTCAAGGAAATTTTTGAGCAACCAAGATCTATATATGATACGATGAGAGGTCGTATAGATATCAAGAAAGGAGACATCTATATGGGCGGCATGATGGAATACAAAAATGTATTGCTCAATGCTAAAAGAATTATTATCGTAGCTTGTGGTACATCATGGCATGCAGCACTTGTAGCAGAGTATTTATTTGAAGATTTTGCACGTATCCCTGTAGAAGTAGAATATGCTTCTGAGTTTAGGTATCGTAATCCTGTAATACATGAAGGAGACGTAGTTATTGCTATATCTCAGTCAGGAGAAACAGCTGACACATTGGCTGCTATAGAGTTAGCAAAACAAAAAGGCGCGACTGTATTGGGCGTATGTAATGTAGTAGGCGCTTCTATTCCTAGAGCTACAGATGCAGGCGCATATACACATGCAGGACCAGAAATAGGTGTAGCTAGTACGAAAGCATTTACTGCTCAAGTAACTGTACTTATTCAAATGGCACTTTGGATAGCATATAAGAAAGGCGCTGTTAACAAAGCACAATTGACAAGATTGCTAATAGAATTAGAAGCAATTCCTAAAAAAGTAGAAAAAGCGCTTTCATCAAATGATTATATCAAGACTATAGCACGAGAAATCGCTGAAGCTGATAATG
Source organism: Chitinophagales bacterium (assembly GCA_049614465.1). Taxonomy (GTDB): domain Bacteria; phylum Bacteroidota; class Bacteroidia; order Chitinophagales; family UBA8649; genus JBMZDS01. Next base: position 17 of record JBMZDS010000133.1, on the reverse strand, counting down.
CATTATTTTTGGGAAGA
>JBMZDS010000132.1:0-4895 GCA_049614465.1 Chitinophagales bacterium | reverse complement strand
ACTTTAGATTGTATCCCAATCCTACCGAAGATGTATTGTACGTCAATTTTGAAGATATCGCTGTAGAAAATCTTCGACTCAATGTATATAATATACTAGGAGAGGAGATATATAGCCAAGAAAGTATAGAAACAGAGGAACTCAGAATCAATACTAACCAGTGGAGTACAGGCGTATATACAGTACGGGTTTACAATGAAAATGATTATATTAGCAAAAAAGTGATAAAGAAATAGGTGTATATGGGGGTATTAAAAAAGATAAAAGGAATAGTATTGTTGTTGATTGTGTGCAGTGGCAGTATTCAAGCACAAGAAGGCTGGCAATGGATGCATAGTATAGGTGGGCAAGAAGGACAGGATATCTATCAAGAGCAGGATGAGATAAATGATATGCATGTAGATAAATGGGGCAATACATATATTGGGGGTGATTTTTACAATCAGATATACATACAAGATACGGTTTTGTATAGCCCTCAATTGATATCAGGCAATAGAGATGCAACAGGGGGATTTATCTGTAAGCTAGATTGTAATGGCGAGTTAGCTTGGGCAAGTCGGTGGGGTTCAGCCAATGGTGGTAGAGTATTCCATGTATTGCCTTTTAAAGATGATGTCATTGTATTTGGACATACAGGCACAAATCAAGGGTATGATTCATATATAGGTGATTCAATATTTATGACAGGACAATGGAGTTATTATTCAAACATAATAGCACGCTATAGTGGAGATGGAGAATTGCTATGGGCGACCGATGATACAGATGGAGGGGTGTCGTATAAAGCTGTTAATATTGATTTGGAGGGGAATATCTATGCGGTTGGAAATTCAAATGGAGACAGCAATACGTATCAAGATATTTCTTTGTCAGATGGTATTTTTTTCTTGAAACTGGATAGTAATGCAAATTATATCACACATAATATGCTAACAGATTCATTACTTTTTCCGACTTTTAATTCCATCAATTTTATAGAGTTAGATGATATAGGCAATATGTACATAGGAGGGATATTGGATAGTGCACAGCATGCGTTTAGTGGAGTGCCGATTGACTATGGTATGGGGAGGTCAGTGGCTTTTTTAGCGAAGTATGATGCAGATTTTAATCTGCAATGGTTAGAGCAGAGTGAAAATCTAGGCAATACAGCAAGTACTATGACAGAAAGTGTGGTAATAGATGATGTTCTAAATTGCTATGCTGCACATACGGCTAATAATTATAGTATAGTTGGAGGGGAATATAGAGGTGTATCATTTCAAGGAGACACGATAGATAATTATCATGGTAATTTGCAATCATCATACAAATTTGTGATTAATAAGTATGATGAATCGGGTAATATGTTATGGTTGAAGCAGGTGAATAGTTATCGTAGAGATCAAAATTCTAAAATGGGTATGTATGTAAGCAATGATACGATTGTAAGTTTTGGGCTAATAGGAGCAGGAGCTTTTAATATAGACAATTTTGATACTGTTTTGGCAGAGACTTCATTTATGTTATTGCAACTCGACACAAATGGAATTATGTTAGATATTTCATTTTTTCCTACGGTTAGTAGTGGTTATTATATACCATATGGAGCTGTTTTGAGTTCGAGCAATAATGTACACATAGCAGGTATGCATTCCAATTATATAGAATTTCCAGATAGTACGCTATATCCTAGAAATGGGTCAGGCAGCAATCGGGATATATTCATAGCGAAGTATGGGACGAGTAGTTGTTTTCATTGTGACAGTATAGCGATAAATTTTAGTGTAGAGCAAGATATGGGGTATACAGCAGTAGTGAGTAGTCAAGAGACACTATGGGCAGAAGAGTACTATTGGGATTTTGGCAATGGAGCTACGAGTACAGATAGCCTACCGCAGCCGAGTATAGTCTATTCTGACACAGGTGTTTATACGGTATGCCTTACAGCGACTTCCTATTGTGATAGCCAGACACTATGCCAAGATATTCATATCAGTTGTCCTCCGCCATTAGCTCAAGACTATAGCTATGCTACAGGCAACAATAATATAGTGATACAATCCATGGATGTGGCACAAAATGACAGCTACTATTGGGATTTTGGAGATGAAGCTACGAGTACAGACAGTCTACCGACCCATCAATACCTAGAGAGTGGTGATTATGAAGTGTGTCTATTTGCTATGAATAGCTGTGGAGTAGATAGTTTTTGCCAGGCTGTCACTATCGATTGTCCAGCTCCAGTGATAGTAGACTGGGAGGTAGAGATAGACACGACAAGTCTAAGATCTACACTCTTCAATGTAGTGAACTATGATAGTGTGGGATGGGTATATGGAGACGGTGGTACGAGTACAGAGGAGATGCCTGTGTATAGCTATAGTGCAGAAGGCATGTATGAAGTATGTATGACTGCTTACAATAGCTGTGGAGCTACGAGTATCTGCGAAGAGATAAGTGTAGTAGGTACAGGAATATTACAGCTAGGTGATGGAAGCCAATTGAGTGTATATCCAAATCCTGCAGAAGATGTATTGAATATTCGAGTGAAAAACAAGCAATCGGATTATCAATTATTAATGATAGACAATATGGGGAAGCGGGTTTTGAAAGACAAATTGGACAAAGATGAAAATCAAATCAATATAGGGCACTTGAGTCAAGGGATATACTATCTTGTATTTAGTTACAAAAATCAAAAATATAGTGTGGCAGTAATCAAGCGTTAAGGATAGATTTTATTTTGCCCCATTGAGATTGTATGAGCGGCTGACATTATTGGTCTTGATGATGTAAGTAAATTCTATAGATTCGTCATACAATATACCACTGCCTGATATATTTTTGTCATCTATATATAGTTGTTCAGGTATTGTGAATTCTATTTTTCTGCGTTTTATATCATCAATGTCTATATAGATAAGAATTTCATTTTCGCCATCCCATTCACATACAGCTTCTATTTCATCACTCGATTTGAAATTGACACCTAATGGTTTGTAGTAATAATCAGCTTGCGAATTGATAAATGAGTTGTATACGCCAGATACACGAGCAGAAGTAATTGCATCTTTTTCACAAGAAAATGTAAGTAGACAAGCACTTAATAAAAGAAATAGAGAAATTCGTTTCATAATGATGGAGTTAGGATTTTAAAAAATCGATATTACGTTTTAGTCCCCTAAATTTAGTTCGTTTTATGGGAGTTCCAGTAAAAATTTTGTCAAAAATTTCTTCCGTGATTTCTTCCCAGTCTTTCTTTGACATATCGAGCACCCCTTCTTTAGGATTAAAATCAGGTTCTTGATGTTCTTTTGCTCTGGCATTGATAGGGCAAACTTGCTGACAGATATCACAACCAAACATCCAATTTTCAAATTTCCCTTTCATGTCAGTAGGGATTGCTTCTTTCAATTCGATAGTAAAATAGGAAATACACTTACTTCCATCTACTTTGTAGGGTTCGTAGATAGCATCAGTAGGACAAGCGTCTATACATTTGGTACAGTTACCACAATAATCTTTAACTGGAGAGTCTGCTACAAGTGGTAAGTCAATAATCAATTCTGCTAGAAAAAAATAAGAGCCTTTTCCTTTGGTCAGCATTAGCGAATTTTTGCCTATCCATCCCAATCCACTTTTTTTTGCCCATGCACGTTCCATTACAGGCGCACTATCTACAAAACAACGGCCATTGATTTCTCCTATGTATTCTTGCAAATATTGTAGTAATAGCAATAGTTTTTTCTTGACTACTTTATGATAATCTCGTCCGTACGCATACTTTGCTATTTTAGGTGCAGTTTTATCGCTTTGTTCTTTTTCTGTATAATAATTGAATGAAAGCGAAACAACAGATTTTGCTCCTTCTACTAATAACGTAGGGTCTAGCCGTTTGTCAAAATGATTTGCCATGTAGCTCATTTTGCCATGTTTATTTTGATTGAGCCAATTTTCTAGATGTATAGCTTCCTCATCCAAAAACTCAGCTTTAGATATTCCTACTTCTTCAAAACCCAATTCATAGGCTTTTTGCTTGAGTAGTCTTGTATGTTTTTCTATGGGAAGCATCTTGCTTGTAAGGTATAAAAAAGAGGTATTAGTACAAAGACCAATACCTCTTTTGTTTTTGAAAAAACAATGTTTTAGTAAATAGAGATTGTTACTCGTCTATTTAATTTTTGTTTTACAGAGTTATCACTATCATCTAGATTTATGAATAATTCTTTTTCTCCGTAGAAGCGAGTTTCCATTCTATCGGCAGGTATTCCTATGTTTTCTAGTTCTTTTTTGACTTCATTGGCTCTCATTTGAGAAAGTTCCATATTAAAGTCATCGCTAGATCTAGGATCTGCATGCCCACTAATCAAAATCCCTTTCGTAGGATGAGAAGCTGCATAAGATACTACGTTGAGTAATAGGTCATCATAAGAACTTACCACTTTGTACTGCCCTGTTTCAAAGAAAATGTGCCATATTTCTTCTTGAGCAACGTTCGTATTATTAGTTCCTACTTCGATAGTACGACCTACTACGTCTACTTGGGCTCCTGGTTCAGTATCTGACTCTATGTCATAAATATCTGGAACACCATCTTTATCACTGTCAATAGCTTTACCTCTTGCATCTACAGATGCTCCCCTAGGACTGGCAACTTCTACGTCAAATTTGTCAAGAACACCATCACCATCTGTATCAAGGCTATCCAATTTTCTCTCTAGCATTTCTTCTATTTGCTCTGGAGTTACATCTTTTCTCATCTGTGCCATATTATCATAGTCAGATGTTAGTGGATTAGTCCAATAAGTAGGCTCATCATTTTTACCTATTTTAAAATTCATCCCTAAAGAAAGATAACTCATTTTATCTGTAGCTGTTTCTGTTTTTACACCATCAAGATAATCTGTAAA
>JBMZDS010000131.1:0-4902 GCA_049614465.1 Chitinophagales bacterium | reverse complement strand
TCAATAATATCACTCGCTTCTAAAACAGAAAAAAGCTGTCGCATGAGCTTCAGAACTCCTTTAGAATCTAAGCTAAATTTTTTCATTTTTTCTGACGTGTGATACATGGGTTCAAGTGCTGAACCTTGTTTTTCAGCTACAGAAGCAAGTGTGATTTCTGGATGGGCGATATTGTATTTGTGTCCAAATTTGGCAGGTTTTCCAAATACAACATACGCTACATTAGTTTTGAGCGACTTCATCATCCAGTCTGCTCCTCTAAACCATACCAATTCTATTTCTCCAGTATCATCTTGAAATCGTGCAACCAATCTTTTCTTACGCGCTGCTCCTACAAGTTGAAACCCCAGTATCTTTCCTTTGATCTGAATATATTGCGACTGCTCATTGATGCTATCTACAGTATGAAATTGAGATTTATCGATATAGCGATAAGGATAGTATGTCAGAAAATCTCCCCAAGTAAAAATCCGCATTTCTTTTTGCAAAATTTCTGCTTTTTTAGGACCTACTCCTTTAAGATATTCTATGCTATTTTCTATGCGAGATTGCACTTGATGAATTTATACAAAAAACGGATTGTTCATTTTCTCAAAACCAATAGTTGTCGCAGGACCATGACCGCTATATACTTTGACTTCATCTGGTAGAGTGAAAAGTTGAGTTTGGATAGAATTGATCAATGTATCATAATCTCCACCAGGCAAATCTGTACGTCCTATACTTTGTAAGAACAAAACATCACCTCCAATCACAAACTTTTCTTTTTCACTATAGAACGAAATACTCGCTGGCGAATGACCTGGCGTATACAATATAGATAACTCAGAGTTGCCAAATTGTACCGTGTCAGTTTCTGCCAGAAAAACTTCGATAGCAGGAGATTCTTCAAATCGAAATCCATACATAGCTCCATGTTGTGGAGATGCATCTAATACAGGTTTTTCTCCTTGGTGCGCTTCTAGTTTTAGGTTAAATTTTTTTGCCAAAATTGCATTACCACAAATATGGTCGAGATGACAATGTGTATTGAACAAACGAACTGGTTTGAGATTATTTTGTTGTATATAGTCGAGATATTGTTGTTGTTCACTTGCCGTATAGCAGCCCGGATCGATGATTATACATTCATTAGTTTCATCAGAAATGATATATCCATTTTCTTGAAAAGGATTGCAGGTAAAAGCGGCAACATTCATCATAATTTTTCGTTTATTACACAAATGTGCATCATTTATGCCAAATGGCATTCATAAATAGTTTGTTTTTGACTAAAGAATTTGAAAATCTTATCTTGTTTTCATCAGACTATTTAGTATTATTTGTAAAATACATTTACTTTAGTAGAATAATTGAATAAAACATTGAGAAAAACTATAGCATACAACATTCTATTACTTTTGGTTGCTTTTGGGAATTTCGTCCCACTTGTAGCACAATCTGACTTAGTCTCTTTTGGACAAAATAGAGTGCAGTATCGAGATTTTCTTTATCAGTATTATGAGACGGATAATTTCAATGTCTATTTTTATCAAGGTGGACAAGATATTGGCAAATATGTTATTCTTTCTTCCGAAAAACAAATGGAAGAGATTGTAGAGAAATTAGACTTTCGACTTTCTAATAAAATCGACATTATTGTTTACAATGATATTTCGGATTTGCATCAAACCAATATTGGTATAAAATCCGATGATGAAAAAGTAAGTGGTACCACTACGTTTTTGGACAATAAACTTTTTCTCTATTTTAATGGAGAACACGCTCACATAGATGAACAAATACGTACAGAGCTAGCTCGCCTTTATGTTCAGAAAATGCTGCAAGGTTCAGGCTTCACAGAAGTGATAACTAATGCCGTTTTGCTCAATCTTCCCGAATGGTTTACCGAAGGACTTGTGGCTTATGCGGGCAAGGAATGGAGTACAGACTATGAGAATGAGCTGCGAGATGGTATTCTTTCGGGCGAATTTCGAGATTTAAGTAAATTATCTAATGAGCAGATGTCTTTTGTAGGGCATTCGATATGGAATTATGTAGATGAGCAGTATGGTGAAAATGCTATTCCAAATTTACTTTATCTAACAAGAGTCAATCGTAGTTTAGATAGAGGATTTATTTTTGTTGCAGGAAAAGGATTGGATGATTTTTTAGAAGAATGGTATTATCATTATCTAGATAGATTTCAGCAAGAAGAAAAAGATAGAGAAGCTATCAATGAAGACGATTTTGTAGATATAAAGCAAAAGGATAATAAAGAGTATTATGCAGGGGAAATAAGCCCTGATGGTACTAAGATAGCCTACGTAGAAAATGAGATAGGACGTTGGAAGCTGAAAGTGTATGATTTAGAAGAGGAAAAAACGACTACCTTACTGAAAGGTGGTTTTAAAACGAATACCTTGGTGACGGATCATTCGAATCCTATGATAGCTTGGGAACCTAGAGGGCATAAATTGACTGTGATTTATGAGAAAAAAGATTTGTTTCATCTAGCTGATTTTACTGTAGAAGACTGGAAAAAGGAGGAGACACATCCTATGCGAAAATTCCAAAAGGTATTTGGATTTTCATATGGAGAAGATAGTAAAAACTTAGTTGTCTCAGCCATGCAAAAAGGGCAAATAGACGTGTTTAATTATTATGTTCCACAGACAAAAGTTACCAATCTTACCAATGACTTTTATGATGATTTGCAGCCTCACTATGTCAGTTTTGAAGGGCGAGAAGGCGTACTTTTCATCTCAAATAGAAAAACGGATACACTTGGACAAGGTCGATTAGATACGATATTACCTAATGGTACTTTTGATGTTTTCTTTTATGACATGAACAATAGTATACAGCCGCTTGCACAAGTGACGCATACTCCTTTTGCCAATGAAAGTCATCCACAGCAATATGATGATGAAAACTATACGTTCTTATCTGATGCTGATGGGATAAATAATAGATATATAGGCGAACTCGAAAAAGTAAAGGTGAAAGATCGAATCAAATATGTTTTTTCTACAATAGAAAGCCCTGCTGCAAAGGATTCTGTTGTTCTCGATCAAGATATCGTGATAGATTCGGCAATGGCTGCAGGACAAACGCTAGGTGAAGTATATAGCCAGTCATTGGTGCCTGTGTATAGAGTAACTGGAAAAAACTATCAATCAAGTAATTATTATAAAGGGATAGAAAGTATAAGCTATGCCAATCGTACGGAACAAATGCTTGAATCATTGCTTTACAATGGACAGACTAAATTTTTGCTTAGTGAAATGGAGAAAAATGAAGCGAATGTGATTCCTACGGATTATATGCAACTGTATGAAGCTGAGAACGCAATTGATACTGTCATTCCTTCTGATTCTACAATTATCTCTATCTATAATGAAGATACTGTAGAAGTCGAATTAGTTCCTAAAGAGATTATTTATCAAAGTAAATTTGATGGATGGGAGGATTTGTCAGAAGCTCATCAAGAAGCCTTAAAAAATGAAGGAAATGCTGATGAAGAAACTGGAGACGGCTATGAATTTCATAAAACAAGACAACATTTTCTGAAGTTTAAAACAGAAGATGTCACTTTTGGACTAGACAATTCCCTTCTTGTATCTCAATATCAACCGTTCAATCCAGGCAATCCTGTGTATAATCAAGCACCTATCAATGCAATGATGCGTTTTGGCGTTACAGATTTGTTTGAAAATCATAAGATACATGGTGGATTTCGTATTCCATTTGACTTCAATACTACAGAAGTGTACGTCACGTATGAAAACTATAAGAAGAGATGGGATAAAAGTCTGACTTATTATCGTAGAGCTGAAAAACAAGAGTTAGATTTTTTGCCAGAAGAAGATGATTTACCTATTGTATTAGAAAAAATCAGTACTAGAACTAATCTCGTAGAAAGTAGTTTCAAATATCCATTTAACACGTTGAATAGCTTGCGTTTCAAATTTGGTTTTAGAAATGATAGAATTATTTATAAAGCAACTGATATTAATACGCTCAATACGCCTAATCAGAGTCAAAATTGGTTGATAGCAAGAGCAGAATTTGTACACGATCATACGATTCAGATTGAAAAAAACATTAGAAATGGATTTCGTGTAAATGTATTTTATGAGTTTCAGAAAGAAATACCAACACGAGAGGACACACTTGCAAATCAAGCAGTACAATTACCTCAATTCAATAACAGTTATTTGATGCATTGGGGATTTGATGCTAGGTATTATCAAAAAGTCTACAAGACAATCACATGGGCAAATCGAATTGCGTATTCTACTTCTGTAGGGAAGAAAAAAATGGTTTACTACCTAGGAAGTACACAAGGGGAGCTTTTCCCTACATTTGATACAGAAACACCTGTCAATCTTGAAAATAATTATGCTTATCAGTCACTTGCTTACAATATGAGAGGTTTCAATCAGAATGTACGTAATGGCAATAGTTATGCTGTTATCAATTCTGAATTGCGTATTCCTATTTTTTCTGCATTTGCAAAGAAACAAGTCAAATCTCCAATACTACAACAATTACAGATCATTGGATTTGCTGATTTTGGAACAGCATGGGAAGGGTTATCTCCTTTTTCGGAAGACAATACCACCTTTGTCAAAGAGTTTTATAATACAGATCCATCTATAACAGACCCTAGTGCTATTGTTCGAGTAAAAGAGCGTATTTCTCCATTTGTAATGGGATTTGGTACTGGTTTACGTACTTATGTATTTGGGTATTATATACGTGCAGATGTAGGGTGGGGTTTTGATTCGGGCAATCTTTCTAAAGCAAATTTTAATCTTTCTCTAGGCTTAGATTTTTAAGTGCAGGTGATGTGTTGATTGTGGCTTATTGCATCAAATCCAGTACTCGTTGCGAAACAGGAATTTTTTCATCTTTTGC
>JBMZDS010000130.1:0-4908 GCA_049614465.1 Chitinophagales bacterium | reverse complement strand
AGAAGGATTGTCTTTCTGAAAATACTTGAGTTCGATATTTTGTCCGTCAAAAACTGCATAACTGTTGTAGTGTAGCCAATCACCTAGATTGATATAGCGTACTTTATCTTCTATCTTCAAATCTAGTGCCAAATGTCTATGCCCAAAGATATAATAATCTGCGGATGAAGTCTGCATCTTTCTTTTGACATAACTAACGAGCCATTCCTTGTCTGCATTTTCAAATACCTCTTTCTTTGCCTCACCTTTACCATAGCGACTACTTCTCGACCAAAAATTGGCAATTCGCAATCCTATATCTGGATGAATCCATCCAAACAACCACTTACAGATAGGGTTTCTAAATATCTTCTTTAAGAATTTATATTTTTTGTCATTCGGTCCTTTTCCATCTCCATGTCCTACAAAAAAATATTTACCATTTCGCTCGAACTCGATATTGTCACTATGTATTTTTGCACCTAGTTCTTTTTCGAAATAATCGCGCTGCCACATGTCATGATTGCCATAAAAAAAATGAATAGGTATACCTGCATCAGCAAACTCAGCTAACTTGCCAAACAAACGAACATAACCTTTAGGCACTACAGTTTTGTAATCAAACCAAAAATCAAAAATATCACCTACTAAAAACAATTCTTCGCAGGTAGGAAAAATAGCATCGAGCCATGCCACAAAATGTGCTTCTCGCTCACGACTATCAGCATAGGTAGGAGTACCTAAATGAATATCAGATGCAAAATATATTTTCTTATTATCCTTCAAAAGATGGGATGTCTATATAGAATACAAAAGTCTCTTTAGTATTTCCTCCGTCTATGACTTCTTTGTGATAATGTCTACCAATTTTTTTATCTGCTTGAATTTCAACTAGGGCAGGAAATTTACCAAAATGATTTTTTGCAAATTTATTAATAGCAGCAGGAAGATTGTCTATCATGTTTTGTCGAGTCGCAATAATAATATGTACTGGAGGAAAACTCACTAGTTTTCGATTGCTCGATTGTTCTGGTGACAACATCAATACTCCTTCGTCTGCACAGCAAAATTCACAATAAGAAATCGCTACATCAGAATTATCTAAAAAGTGTCCTATTTTATGCTTTTGAAAATGCCATGCATCCATTTCTTTGACTAAAGCAGGAGTCCATGAAAAAATGTGATTCCATTTGTGTTGATTCTTCAAAGAAGTTAATAGTTGGAAAAATCGTTGTTTTGATTCACAGTAAATAAACTTACCGCCTTGCTCTGCAAAGTTTTCTGCAAATCGGACATCATTCTCCTTCGCAACAGAACTTCCATTGAGAGAAATAATATCTTCTTTCTCTTCTTGCGAAAAATCTACTGTACGTGTATAAGTTGTTTTCTCTTCAATAGATTCACTATCTATTGAAGCAGTATTTTCTCCAGCTTCTTCTTCCGCTGAAAAAACTTTTTTCAGCGAATCAAACAATCCTTTCTTTTTTTCTTTTTCCTCCATTTGAGTTTTAAAGATAATAATTTTACAATTACAAAGTAGTATCTATATTAGGACTGTCAGTGATATCCTGCTCAGGCATTGTAGTTTCCTCTTCTTTTATTTCTATTTTTTTCTCTTCAAAAGGTCGCTCTCCTATTAGCTTAACGACATCATCTTTTACGATCACTTCTTTTTCAAGCAATACTTTTGCTATTGTATGAAGCTCAGATTCTTTTTCTTTAAGTAAAGCAATTGCACGCTGATATTGTTTTTCAATTATCGCTTTTACTTCTTCATCTATTACTCTAGCCGTTTCATCAGAATATGGCTTGTGAAATTGATCATTCTTCATCAATTGGTAATACGATACATTTCCTACTTTTTCGGTCATACCATAAATAACAACCATAGAATACGCTGTTGAAGTCACTTTATCCAAATCATTCTGTGCGCCCGTAGAAATTTCGCCAAAAATAATCTGCTCGGCTGCTCTTCCTGCTAATGTTGCCGCCATTTCATCTTGCATTTGTTCAACTGTCGAGAGATTTCTCTCTGTAGGCATATACCAAGCTGCTCCTAGCGATTGCCCTCTCGGCACTACGGTTACTTTTACCAATGGATTGGCGTGTTCTAAAAACCAACTACTCACCGCATGTCCTGCTTCATGATAAGCAATACGTCTTTTTTCGTCTGGTGAAATGATTTTGTTTTTCTTTTCCAATCCTCCTATCACTCTGTCAATGGCGCTATTAAAATCTTCAAGTTCGATGACTTCCTTATTGTTACGTGCAGCAGTCAATGCCGCCTCATTGCAAATATTAGCAATATCCGCTCCTACAAATCCAGGTGTCAATGCTGCTAATTTTGATAAATCAACACTTTTATCCAATTTGATATGCTTGACATGTACTTCAAAAATTTCCTCACGTTCTTTCAAGTCAGGTCTATCTACATGTATTTGTCTATCGAAACGTCCTGGACGAAGCAATGCTTTATCCAATACATCTGGTCTATTGGTAGCTGCTACAAGGATGATTCCTTTTTCACTTCCAAATCCATCCATTTCGACAAGCATCTGATTCAATGTATTTTCACGCTCATCATTTCCGCCTTGCATAGCGCCTTTACCTCTTGCTCTTCCTATAGCATCTATCTCATCTACAAAAATGATACATGGTGCTTTTTCTCTTGCTTGTTTAAATAAATCTCTTACTCTAGAAGCTCCTACCCCTACAAACATCTCGACAAAATCAGAACCAGAAATACTAAAAAATGGAACTTGTGCTTCTCCTGCCATGGCTTTTGCCAACAATGTTTTTCCTGTACCTGGAGGACCTATCAACAATGCTCCTTTTGGTATTTTACCACCAAGACGAGTATATTTTTGAGGCTCTTTCAAGAAATCTACGATTTCCATTACTTCCTCTTTCGCTTCTCCTAGTCCTGCGACATCTTTAAATGTCACTTGTGCTTTATTTTCTTGGTCAAAAAGAGTGGCTTTAGACTTTCCTATATTGAAAATCTGACCGCCTCCCATACCGCCTCCGCCCATTCTTCGCATCATAAACACAAAAAATAGAATGATTAAAATAAAAGGCAAAAACATCAATAAAGAATCACCCAATGCTTTTCTTTTCACATAATCATCTTCAAACTGAACGTCAGGATTTTCATCCCTAAATTCTATCATATCTTCTGCAAATTGTTCGCTAGTAGATATCGTAAAATAAGCATCGTAAGATTGAAAAAATTTACTTTTCGACTCTTGTAATTCTTTATACTTTTCATTCGCTTTGGCATCATCATTTAGATATATTTCTACCAAATCATCATTGACTACAAGTACTTTTTCTACATCATGAGCCTTTAGCATTTCGGTTTCAAAATATTGCTGCCCGACTTTTTGCTTATCTTCTTCTGTCGATAATTCTCCCATGACATATATACCAATAGCCATAGCTAGAAGAATCCCAAATATCCAACTTGGATTCAAGCCACCTTTCTTCTTATTGCTCTTTTTGGGAAAAGGGATTTTATTCTTTTTACTTTCTTCGCTCATATTCTTCTCTTCAATACTTGTGATGTTATCTATAACTAATTAGCCATTATGAGACAACTTCTCTGTTAAAAACTCATTTTATTCATGCTCTGTGATGATAGCATCACTCCACAACTCTTCTAGCTGATAATACTCTCTAGCTTCTCTATGAAATACATGTACTACAATATCAAAATAATCTAAAACTATCCAATTGGCGTTTTCTTTTCCATCAGCACCTCTTGGTGTAAGTCCCTTTTGTTCTTTCACACTTTTATAGACAGAATCAGCGATACCACTGACTTGTGTCGTAGATTCTCCATGACATACTACAAAATAATCACAAATAGATTCATCCAAATCTCTCAAATCTAATACTAAGACTTCATGTGCTTTTTTATCTAAAACAGCATCGACTACAATGTCTTTTAATGCCATTTCTTTTACTGCTTTCTCTTTCAAATATCTATATTTACTTTTTTATTATCGGTTTCATACCGCTTTACTAATGCACAAAAATAACAATTCTTTTGAGCCTTGACCACTTACTTTGTATAGGAAAAAAAATAATTCGTCTAGATGACTGTCTTTCTACCAATGCGTATGCTAAAAATCTATCTGCAAAAAGCACACCAATAGAAGGAACAACGATCATTACTGCCAATCAGACCGCAGGCAAAGGACAATATGGCAATACATGGCAAAGTACTGCTCATAAAAACCTCACTTTTAGTGTTCTTATACACCCTAAAATGCTTTCACCTAATGAGCAATTTTATATCTCAATCATGACAAGTCTTGCTTGTGTTTCTTTTTTAGAAAAAATGAGTGAAAAATCATTTCAGATAAAATGGCCAAATGACATTTATCATAAAGACAAAAAAATAGGCGGAATTTTGATAGAAAATCAACTACAACAACGCCAAATAACGCAGAGTATCATCGGAATAGGATTAAATATCAATCAAGAGAAATTTGAGAATTTACCACAAGCTATTTCTTTAACTCAAATCGAAGGAAAAATCTTTACTATAGAAAAATGCTATGAAGCTATTTTAATAGAGTTAGATAAATATTACCTACAACTCAGACAAGGAAAACAACAAGAACTACTTAATCAATACTATCAAAAAATGCTCGGTTATCAAGAACAACGAAAGTTTATCAAAAATAATGAGCAGTTTGAAGCAAAAGTAGAAGGCATCTCCCCTACTGGCGAATTGCATCTTATAACAAAAGGAACTTCTAGTTTCTTTGGCTTCAAAGAAGTAGAATGGATATTTTAATTTTTAAAAGTATTTTTGTCTAAAATCAATCTATAATGAAACATTTTTTTCTGTCAGTTATTATTAGCTCATTTTGCCTAATTGCACAATCTCAAACTCCAACAATAGGACTGGTGTACAATGAA
>JBMZDS010000129.1:0-4989 GCA_049614465.1 Chitinophagales bacterium | reverse complement strand
CAATAAAACACATTCCGTATCTTCACATCATGCAATCATTCACTGGTAAAATCTATCTCGCTGACAAAGGACTAGGCTACTATGGCGTAGCGGTGCCTGATGAAGTACAGACTTTTTTCAAAGAGAAAAAGATAAAACGCATTAAAGTTACTTTAGCAGGAGCTGTGTCTTGGATATCTGCTATTACGTACAGAAAGGATAAAGGATATTTCCTTACGATAAACAAAGAAAATCGCAAGAAACTAGGGCTCAAAGAAGGCGATACAGTCGCTGTCCTACTCGAAGATGATGATAGTAAGTATGGAATAGATATCTGCGAAGAAATGGAGGAATTGTTCAAGCAAGATATAGAGGGGAGTGATATTTTTCATGCTTTGACACCTGGTAAGCAACGGAGTCTGATACATATCGCTAGCAAGCCTAAATCATCTCAGATTCGTATCAATAAGTCCATTATCATTCTTGAATATTTGAAGTCATGCCATGGAGCGTTGGATTTTAAAGTATTGAATGAAGCGTTTAAGAATAATCCGTATTGAGGAGTGTTGACTGTTTTTTTCAAAAAGTCTTATAAATTGATAGGAGACTCTTCAGTCGCTATCGCTCCTTCTGAGTGACAAATGCTGAGTACATTTGTACAAAACAAAAAAAAGGCACTCAATAAATTGAATGCCTTTCGATAGTTATTTTGGATAAAAATTATCCATAAACTTTTTCTTTTCCGAATTCTTTCGTCAAAAGATAATAGAAACAAGCTCTGTATTTGTTGCGATTAGATTTCCCTAATGTATCTACTACTTTTGCAATAGCTGTATCTAATTTAGCATCATCAGCCAATCCTAATTTTTTGATTAAGAAGTTGTTTTTTACTGTAGCTAATTCTTTTTCGTCAGAACCAGAAACTGTTTCTGCATCTGCTTTGTATATAGCTGGTCCACATCCGATAGTTACTTTTGTCAATAAATCCATATCAACTTTTACTCCTGCGCCTTCTAGTTGTTTGGCGTATTTTGCGATTAAATCGTCTCTTTTGCTCATTTTACGTGTTTTTGAAGTTTAGTAAATAAATTATAAATGCAATTTATCAATTTCCTTGCCAATTTGCAAAGTAACTGTGGTGAAGAAATCAACATTTTTGTGAATAACCTATAGCATTAGGATAGATAAATTGGTTTTACCTTTGCGATTCATAAGAAAAAAATGATACGATGGCATTTGAGATAACAGGAAAATTGCACAAGAAATTTGATACGGAGAAAAAGACTGAATCTTTTCAAGCAAGAGATTTTGTAATAGAAACAGAAGGAAAATATCCTCAGTTTGTAAAATTTCAGTGTACGCAAGATAGATGCTCTATGGTAGATGGAGTAGAAGAAGGGCAAGAGATAAAAGTTTCTTTTGACTTGAGAGGAAGAGAATGGCAAGGCAAGTATTTTACAAATCTTAATGCTTGGAAAATAGAAGCGGCTCAGCCTATGGCACAAGACGAAGAATATATGAACCAAGATGTTCCTTCGCAAGAAAAACCAATGAGCGAGTCAGAAGATTATGAAGATTTGCCGTTTTAAGTGAGTTTCTTTAGTTTTGGTTAATGAAGTTGCCTAAAGTTAAATTTATAAACTGAAAATTATTATCTAACTCTAAACAACTTCAATGAAATTCTTCACGACTTATACTGATTTCTTTAGAAAGTACTTTCCTTCACCTTTTACAATTGCATTAGTCCTTACGGTCTTTACATTTGGGCTAGTTCTGTTTTTTACAGCTCCGTCAGAAGGTATATTGACTTATGTGCCTACTGTTGGGCAATATTGGTTTGATGGTGTTTTTAATACCAAACTGCTTGCCTTTATGGTGCAGATGATGTTGATTTTGGTATTTGGTCACATCATTGCTTTATCACGTCCATTTCAGCGATTGATTGATTTTGCTTTACGATTTTGTAAAGATTCAGCAAGTGCAGCTTTTACGATTACATTACTCACTATTATTATTGCTTTATTCAATTGGGGATTAGGATTAGTTTTTGGTGCTATTTTCGCTCGCAAGATAGGAGAGCATTTTCAACAAAATAACAAACCGCTCAATTATGCCCTTATTGCTGCTGCGGCTTATAGCGGCTTGATGGTTTGGCATGGAGGACTGTCAGGTTCTGCTCCTTTGACTGTCGCAGGTGATTCTCATTCTTTGATTGCTGAGTTAGGTGTGATTCCGATGTCTTTGACTGTATTTAGTCCTATGAATATAGTAGTTTCGATTCTATTGATTGTTCTTTTGCCTACGGCTATGTATTTTATTGCCAAAAAATCGAGCGCAGAAAGTATTCCATCTCTTCCTATGGTAAAAGATGAAGGGGGAAAACAAGCCGTTTTTCCTGCAGAAAAGTTAGAAGCTAATCAATTGACAGGAATACTTTTTGGTGGGTTTTTATTTCTTTTGTTCGTTTATTTATGCGTAAAGCAAGTCCAAGCAACAGGTGATTTTTTTAGTGTACTCAATTTATCGAGAACGAATTTATTGCTCTTTAGTTTGGCATTAATTTTCCATCAGAATATTTCCTCTTTTCTCAAAGCAGTAGAAAATGCAATCAGTGATGTAAGCGGTATTTTGATTCAATTTCCACTTTATTTTGGGATTATGGGCATGATGCAAAGTAGTGGTTTTGCTTCGCAGATTGCTACAGTTATGACAGTCACTGCAACAGAATTTACTTTGCCAATCTACACTTATATCAGTGCGGGAATAGTCAATATATTTGTGCCAAGTGGGGGAGGGCAATGGCAAGTACAAGGTCCTATTATAGCCGAAACTGCTAAAATAACAGGAACCTCAGTTTCGAAATTGGTTATGGCATTAACCTATGGCGACCAGTTGACGAATATGCTTCAACCTTTTTGGGCATTGCCTATATTGGGGATCACTGGTTTGAAAGCAAAAGACATTCTTCCTTATACATTGTTTCTGTTTTTGTTAGGTGGATTTATTTTCTTGTTAGGACTTTTGATTTTTTAGCGATAAAAAATAAAATAATACCGATATTTGCAAACTTATCTTTACTTATATCAGTTTAATATCTATAATGGGAAACCCAAAAGAACATAAGCATAACCATTCTATATTACGTCTTAGTTTTTGGCTTTCTACGCTATGCCTTATTCATTGTATCGTTTTTCCTATTTTGATTGTTCTTTTGCCAGTATTCAATATGGCATTTGAGATTAATCATTGGGTAGAGATTAGTTTGCTTGGGTCTACGCTTTTTCTGGGTTTGTATTCGCTTTATCATGGCTACAAACTACATCATAAAGATATTCGTCCTATTGTTATTTTCTTAGTAGGTATGGGGATAGCATTTTTCATGCATTTGGTTCTTCATTCACATCAAAATCCATCTACATTTAAGATGTGTGTTGAGATTTTTGGCTCATTATTGATAGCTGCTTCACAGTTTTGGAATCTTCGATTGACCAAGTCAAACGCCTGCACGAACCATAATCATTGATTTTTTTGTTAAAAGTTGTGGAAATGTTTTTGTGTTCTTAAATTTATGACTAATTTTGTCATGACAATGAAAAAGATAAATGTATATATAAAAAATGGACGTCTAGAAAAAGGACTAAAGACAAGAGAACTCGCTCAAATGATGCAGATAGATCAGGCACTTATCAGCAAATTTGAAAATGGCAATCGTATGCCTACACGCAATCAAGTAATGCAGTTGTCTGACATCTTAGATTTGGATGTGGAAGAGATGCTTGTATTATGGACAAAGGAAAAAATTCTTAAAGAGATTAATCCTTATGATTTGATAGATCAAAAAGCTATTTCTATGGTACAAGAAGAAATAGCAGCATATGGTTTTGCTGATAAGTTGCCATTGAATCCATCACTTCAAAAAATATTGAATGAAATAGATGACTATAAAGAAAAAATAGATGCACTTCGTCATTTGGATAGTTTTCGTATTGCAGAGACTCTTGAGTTGGAGTATACGTATGAAAGCAATAAAATAGAGGGAAATACACTAACACTGCAAGAGACTAATCTTGTGGTACACAAAGGATTGACGATAAGTGGAAAATCTATGCAAGAGCATTTGGAGGCTATTAATCATATAGAGGCGATAGACTATATCAAAGATTTGGCGACAAAAAAGATAGAAATATCTGAGCGTGAAATTCTTGCTATTCATCATCTCATTTTGATGAAAATAGATTCTAGCTATGCAGGAAAATATCGAAATGTATCTGTGGTTATCACAGGCAGTACGCATCTTCCTCCACAGCCGTACCTTGTACCAAAGCAAATGGAAGATTTGCTACTGTGGTATATCGAGAACAAAAATAAATTGCATCCTGTGGTTTTAGCTGCCGAAATGCATTTGAGATTGGTGACAATACATCCTTTCATAGATGGAAATGGACGTACTTCTCGCTTGCTCATGAATCTCATCATGATAAAGCATGGATATCCTATTGCTAATATCAAAGGTGATGATGAAAATAGAATGAAATATTATAGCGCACTTGAAAAATCGCAAACAAAGAATGATGACAGTGATTTTCTTCTTTTTGTAGCAAATACAGCTTTAGAAAGTATCAAGCGATTTCATTTTATTTTGAGTTAAAATTCTATATCGATTTTAGTAAAACACAGTCTTCGGGCTGTGTTTTTTTATTTACTTTTGTACTACAGTGAATACGGATAAAAAACACATCAAAAATCTTGCAAAAATTTGTGCAGCGAAAGGAATCAAAACGGTAGTTTTATCGCCTGGTTCTCGTTGTGCACCACTTGTGATAGCATTTAATAGGCAGAAAGAGATAGAATGTCTTTCTATTGTAGATGAGCGTTCGGCTGCTTTTTTTGCTCTAGGAATTGCTCAACAAACACAAAACCCTGTAGGGTTGGTGTGTACTTCAGGGTCTGCTATTCTCAATTATGCACCAGCTATAGCAGAAGCTTTTTATCAAAAAATCCCATTGGTGC
>JBMZDS010000128.1:0-4996 GCA_049614465.1 Chitinophagales bacterium | reverse complement strand
GTATTTAGTACTCGATCTATAACTAATCAGTCCAAAGGATGTAATTCATAAAAAGGAATTTTAGCCTCTTCCTCTTCTTCACTCTCTATTGATTTTCGTTTTCGTTGCTTCCAATAAAGGATAAAAGCGAGTGCAACTCCCACTATCGCACCAGATAAATGCCCCTCCCATGAGACTCCACTTTCTACACTAAATGGAAAAATACCCCAAATCATGCTACCATACCACATGATGATAAAAAATGACACAGCCAGTGTATTGCGTTCTCTAATGATAGCACCGCTCGTGAACAAGAAAAATGCAAGCGCATAGATCAAACCACTTGCTCCTATATGATTGCTTCCTTTTTCCCCTATAAACCACAGTAATATACCGGAAAAAACATACAAAATCGGTAGAATAGAAAATGCTTTTTTTGGATGAAAAACAAACAAACTCGTAAGCAAAATGATACCAGAAAGCGAATTGGAAGATAAATGTTCCCAATCCCCATGAATAAATGGATAAGTAAAAATACCCCACCATTGATCGACATTATGAGGGTGAAGTCCTAGAGGCTGTATCGAAAAAGGAAGCAAAAAATCAACTATCTCTACCATCCACCATATCGCTACGATAAAAGAAGATAGCTTCAATTTAAAAAAGAATGAATCACGTTCATTATATTTGTTGCTACTCGACACCACATACTATCATCAAAAACCGAACCGTGAGAAAAATTCGATTTTTATTTACATTTTTACTGACATTGTGTCTTATTGTATTGCTCAGTCGCTCATGGAGTGGCAAACCTGCAATGGGTGCTTTTTTAAGCCCTTTTACTGGGTTTTGGCAAAACGCAGAATCTACAACACTACATCTTGATACTGATATCGCCACAGAAAATCTACAAGATAGTGCACATGTATATTTTGATGAACTTAGAGTTCCTCATATTTTCGCCAATAATGAGCATGATCTTTATTATTTACAAGGATATGTCATTGCTAGTCTCCGACTTTGGCAAATGGAATTTCAAGTTATGGCAGCGGAAGGACGAATTTCCGAATTGATAGGCGAAAATGCTATTCAATTTGATATAGACCAACGTAGAAAAGGATTGCCTTTTGGAGCAGAAAACAAGCTAAAAGTAATAGAAGAAGACCCTTTTGCTAAAGAATTGATAGGTGCATATACGGATGGAATAAATGCATATATAGAGAGCTTATCGCCTAGAGATTTGCCACTAGAGTACAAACTCATGGGTTACGAACCAGAGCCTTGGTCTGCATACAAGACTGCACTTTTACTGATGAATATGGCAGATGTACTCACAAGCCGAGAATATGATATAGAATATTCAAATTTTGCTACAAAATATGGAGATGAATTGTTCAATGACCTCTATCATCGCTATGATGATAATGTAGAGCCTGTGATACAAGAACCAGGCGAAGGTTGGGAAAAAGCACTTGGGATGGATACCACCGAAGGATATGATGTAGATAGCGTACTTCAAATCCTTTTTTCGGAGAATAAAGAACTTAGTCCTATTCTTGACAAACCAAGTCGGACTATAGGAAGCAATAACTGGGCTTTATCAGGCAAAAAAACAGCTTCTGGCTATCCTCTACTCGCCAATGATCCACATTTGAAATTGACTTTTCCATCGATATGGATAGAAATGCACATGCATGGCCCTAATAGCAATACTTATGGTGTCACGTTTACTGGTTCGCCCGGTATAGTCATCGGATTCAATGACTATATAGGATGGGGAGTGACCAATGCTGGTAGTGACGTTAAAGACTGGTACACCATAGAATTTAAAGATGAGACGAAAGAATTCTACAAATGGGAAGATGGCTGGAGAGAAAGCGAAATCGTTATTGAAGAAATCAAAGTAAAAGGAACAGCATCCATTTATGATACTATTGTATATACGCATCTAGGACCTGTGACGTTAGAAAATTATGAAACACAACAAGGAACAGTCAATCTTGCATTACAATGGATGGCTTATGAATCTTCTCAAGAATACAGAACTTTCTACTTACTCAATCGTGCCAAAAACTTTGAAGAATATTTAGAAGCTTTAGAATATTACAGTTGTCCTGCCCAAAACTTTGTATTTGCCGCAGTGGATGGAGATATTGCTCTGCGTCAGCAAGGAAAACTACCTGTATTAGATGAAAATGAAGGACTTTTCGTAGAAGATGGTTCTACGATGGAGGCATGGGATGAGTTTATTCCATTTGAGCATATTCCTATGGAGTACAATCCTATCAAAGGATTTGTAAGCAGTGCCAATCAACATGCGGTCAATGAAGATTATCCCTATTACACCAATGGTGTTTTCGAATCTTATCGAAACCGTGTCATTAATAGTGAAATACGTGCCATGCACAAAGCAGATGTAGACGAAATGAAACAATTGCAGTTCAATGATTTTAATCTCAAAGCAGCAGAAAGTTTACCTGTGATGTTATCATACATTTCTACTTTTGATATGACATTTGAAGAGCAGGAAATATATGAAGTCTTGAAAAATTGGGACTACCACAACAAAGCCGAATCTGAAGTAGCTACATATTATGAGATTTTCTTTGGACAATATCGCACTCAGCTATGGGACGAACTAGCAGGTGAAGGATTTATAGCTCCTGATGATTTTCAGACGATAAGGTTGCTAAGAGACTCCGTTTCTCATCCTCTGATAGACAATCAAAATACAACAGCAATAGAATCTACAAGAGAAAACCTCCAAATCGCTTTTGACAATATGATAACTATCGTAGACACCCTTGAAAGCACAGAATGGAGTGAATATAGAGGCACACATGTCAAGCACTTGGCTAGAATAGATGCTTTTTCTACTTTTCTAGATGTAGATGGCACAGCTGATGCTCCTAATGCTATAGGTCCTCTAGCAGGTCCTAGCTGGCGTATGATACTTGATTTTGACAATGAAGAAGTGACAGGCTATGGAGTATATCCGGGCGGTCAATCTGGAAATCCAGGTTCGCCTTACTATGACAATTTTGTAGAAGACTGGTCGCAAGCTGTGTATCATGACCTCAACAATACAGGCGATCAAGAAAAATTTGAAACTGAAGACTTTGAAAAAGTAACTTTCACTCCTAAAAACTAAACCCATGCGAACAATTCTTTCTTTTATTATTATACTCATACTGGGAACAATCGCACAGATATTTCTACCCTGGTGGACAATTGCTATTATCTGCTTTTTAGTAGGATTAGCTTTCTGTGACAATGGATGGGGTGCGTTTTTTGGTGGACTATTAGCCGTATTCTGTATGTGGGGATTTTATGCTTTTGGTATATCCGTCAGCAATGATTTTATACTCGCAGGCAGAATGAGTGAGTTGTTCGGACTTCCAAGTGGAGCTCTTCTCTACCCTATCACAGCATTGGTGGGTGGATTGTTAGGTGGGTTGAGTGCGTTAAGCGGTTATTTCTTACAGACTTTTAATCAACAGACAAAAAAAAGAAATAAGTATGCATAAATTAATCATTTTATTTCTAATTATTATTCCGAGTTGGATAATGGCACAAGATGCTTATTACAAAACACCCGATCCAAAACTGAACAATAAGACAACAAAAAACAATACTTCATACGAACTTGGTGATGGTTATCACTTTGCAAATATACAGCCCAGCGCGACAGGAGGAATAGGCGTTTATTTCAATACAAAAGATGTTTATGTAGATTTCAAACTTGGTTTTTTTGATAAGCAAAATGTATGGTCAGCTGGTGTAGAATATGGAATACGACCGGGAAGACCAATCATCGAAGTCGATAAAGGAACACATTTTGAACAATACAAAGAAAAAAGGCAATACTTTGGTGCTTACTTGGAAAAATCGATTTATCCGTTCAGTTTCGGAAAAAGTAGTAAGATAGGCTTTACTGCGGGTACAGGAATTGGCACACAATTTAGGCGATATGTAGGTATCAAAGGACTTCACACTCAACTTTGGGTAAGTCCCTATGCAGGACTCTCCGTTATCCCTGCTGACCATGTCAATCTGCTATTTGGTTATAGATATCACGATACGAATGCAGAGAACATAGGTAATCATCGTATTTTTATATTAATCACTGCATTCTAAATCTATTTCTATGAAAAATTATTTATTAATAGCAGTTGCTACAGTGACTTTAACAAGCTGCTTTTGGCAAGATGATGACAATGAAGAATGTCAGGTAAATCTTTGTGAATTTTATACGAAACCTGACAGTATAGATTTTCAAGTAAAAGTAAATCTCAATGACGATAATCCGTATGTAGTGTATGAAGTCTATGACGGATTGTATGATGAATTTAATACCGCAAATCATATTCTTACAGATACCGCTTTTAGCAATACAACATATGTATATTTACCTGTAGGAAGACATACATTCAAAGCTATCTATAATAGAAATGGTGATGAAGTATGGGTATTTGACAGTGCAAAATCAAAGAACAAGCACTATAATTGTACCCCCGAATGCTGGTCTACAGAAAATGGTAGCGTCAATGTAAAACTGCAATAAAATAATCTATTCAATAACACATAAATCAAGAAAATGCACCCAATTTTAAATCAAAATCAATTTTTCGTAAAAGAACATACAGGCGTATTCAAAGCGGCTAACAATTATGACATCCATGACCTAGAGAGTAGAGATATGCTGATGACTTGTAGAGAAGAAAATTTAGGATTCTTTACAAAAATGTTCAGATTTACAGACTACAAACGCATGACTCCTTTTGATATAGAAATCAAAACAACTACAGGCGAAAAAGTATTGACCGTCAAAAGAGGAGTATCATTTTGGGCATCAAAAGTTGAAGTTTATGACGAAAATGATATGTTGATTGGAATTTTCAAACAAAAATTATTCTCACTTGGTGGAAAATTTAATGTTCTAGATCCTAATGAAAAAATTCTCTGTACACTAAAAGGAAAATGGACAAGTTGGGATTTTAAATTTGAACGTGATGGT
>JBMZDS010000127.1:0-5054 GCA_049614465.1 Chitinophagales bacterium | reverse complement strand
ATTGGAATTTGAGCAAAAGTTAACGGAGACTTTAGATGAGTTAGAAAAACTAGCAGAAGAGCAAAAAGACTTAGCAAAAGAGTCTAGAGATAAAGATGCAGATAGTGATGAATTAAAAGAAAAACAAGAAAAGCTAAATGAAGAATTTGATAAATTGAGTGAGAAGCTTGATGAGTTGAATGAAATGAATGAGGAGTTGGACGGAATGGAAGATATGGGTGACTTGCAAGAGCAAGGCGAAGATGTGCAAGAAGAAATGGATAACTCTTCTGATAATTTAGAAAAAGGAAATAAATCTAAAGCAGGAGAAAGTCAAAAGAAAGCAGCTGAAAAAATGGAGCAAATGGCTCAGCAGATGCAAAGCATGATGCAAGGAGCAGAGATGGCTCAAATGGAAGAGGATATGGAGAGTCTTCGCCAGTTATTAGAAAACTTGGTTTACCTTTCTTTTGATCAAGAAAGATTGATTGATGAGTTTAAGATTACAACTATTAATACACCTAAATACGTCTCTTTAGTACAAGAACAATATAAATTGATTGATGATAGCAAGACTGTAGAAGATAGTTTGTTTGCATTAGCAAGTCGAGTTTTTCAAATAGAAGCGTTTATCACTGATGAAATACTAGATGTAAATAGAAATCTTGATGATGCAGTTGATAAATTAGAAGAGCGTAAAACGAGTCAAGCAAACGTCAATCAGCAATATGTAATGACAGGATACAATAATTTGGCTTTAATGTTGAGTGAAGTAATGCAACAAATGCAACAGCAGATGGCTCAGCAAATGGAAGGAAATCAATCTTGTGAAAAGCCAGGTAATAAACCCGGAAGTAAGCCTGGTAAAATTCCTAGTTTGAAGCAGATGCAACAACAATTGAATGACCAGATGCAACAGATGGGTGAGATGATGAAAGAAGGTTCTTCTCCTGGAGGTAATGGAATGAGTTCTCAAAAGATGGCAGAGATGGCAGCAAAGCAGCAAGCGATTCGTCAAGCTATGGAACAAATAAATCAACAAGATAATAAAGATGGAAAAGGAACTCTTGGAGATTTGCAAGAGATGATTGATCAGATGGAGCAAACAGAAGAAGATTTAGTGAATAAGCAATTGACTAATGAAATGCTACAAAGGCAACAGGATATCATGGTGAAATTGTTAGAAGCAGAAAATGCAGAAGAACAGCGTGATGAAAAAAATGAGAGAGAGGCTATAGCAGCTAATCAAATCAAGGTAGAAACACCACCATCTTTAGAAGAATATTTAAAAAATAGAGAAGCATCTATAGAAATGTATCGTGCTTTACCACCTAACTTACGTCCTTATTATCGCAATATTTCTGAAAAATATTTTGAAAATATTTCTAATTTCAATTAATTGTTTTAATTTTCGACTTTGAATACACAAATGAATAAAGAACTTACCATAAAATCAATACCTGAAAGCATCACTGCTGTAGAAAATTTCATAGAAGAAGTTTGTACTCATTATGATGTAGGACCAGATGTGTATGGCAATATTTTAATCTCGTTGACAGAAGCTGTAAATAATGCTATTATTCATGGAAATAAAAATGATGAAGTCAAAGATGTAGTGGTATCTCAAAATCTTGATACTTCTATCAAGTCACTTGTATTTAAAGTAAATGACGAAGGAAATGGATTTGATTACAATAATCTTCCTGATCCTACAGCTCCAGAGAATTTGACTATGATTGGTGGAAGAGGAGTTTTTTTGATAAAGCAGTTAGCAGATTTTGTTGTCTTTTCAAATGATGGAAGCACTATAGAATTACAATTTAAGGTATAATGCCTGTTTCTTTTTATTCTCAATCTTTAGATTTTTCATTAGATAATCCCTCTATAATAGAACAGTGGATACTTTCTACTTTTAATCGTGAGTCTTCTTTTCAATCTATTTCACTAAATATTATATTCTGTACTGACGAAGAATTACTTCAAATCAATCGTGATTTTTTAGAGCATGATTATTATACAGACATTATTACATTTCCTATTAGTATTACAGAAAAAGTATTAGAAGCTGAACTTTATATTTCTATAGATAGAGTAAGAGAAAATGCTACTAATGGAGATGTTTCTTTTTTGAATGAACTACACAGAGTTATTATTCATGGCGCACTTCATCTTTGTGGTTATGGCGATAAAACTTCTAAAGAAGAAGTATTAATGCGCACTAAAGAAGATGAACACCTTTCTTATTTGAAATAATGTTTCACGTGAAACACTTCTCTTTTTTCTTTTTCTCTTTTTGATGTTTCACGTGAAACAAAACACTCTTTCTATTTACTTATCTTTGCACCGAAAAATAAAACACTATGTTTGATAAATATGATGTGATAGTAGTAGGTGCAGGACATGCTGGGTGTGAAGCCGCAGCCGCAGCCGCCAATATGGGTTCTAAAGTTTTGCTTGCTACAATGAACATGAATACAATAGCACAGATGTCATGCAATCCTGCAATGGGTGGAATAGCAAAAGGACAGATAGTGCGTGAGATTGATGCGATGGGTGGATACTCAGGTATAGTATCTGATAAGTCGATGATACAATTTCGTATGCTCAATAAATCAAAAGGGCCAGCGATGTGGAGTCCAAGGACGCAGAATGATCGTATGCGATTTGCAGAAGAGTGGAGATTGATGCTTGAGCAAAACAAGAATGTAGATTTTTGGCAAGAAATGATTACAGGAATTGTAGTTAAGGATGGCCGTGCTTGTGGTATTCGTACAGGTATGGGAATAGAGATAGAAGGGAAATCTGTTGTGTTGACTAATGGAACTTTCCTAAATGGTTTGATTCATATCGGTGAAAAGAAATTCGGTGGAGGAAGAGCAGGTGAGCGTGCTGCAAAAGGAATAACAGAGCAGTTAGAAGGATTGGGTTTTGAGAGTGGAAGAATGAAAACAGGAACACCACCAAGACTAGATGGTAGAACGATTAATTATGATAAAACTGAAGAACAAGAAGGCGATGGTGATATTAGAGGTTTTTCATATAAAAATATAGAACTTCCCGCTACACAACGTCCATGTCATATTACATTTACCAATCAGGCAGTACATGATGTTTTAAAGACAGGGTTTGATAGATCGCCTATGTTTAATGGTCGTATTAGAGGAAGTGGACCTAGATATTGCCCATCTATAGAAGATAAGATAGAGAGATTTTCAGATAGAGATAGACATCAATTGTTTATTGAGCCAGAAGGATGGAATACAGTAGAGATATATATCAATGGATTTTCTTCTTCATTGCCAGAGGATGTTCAGTATAAAGCATTGCGCCTTATACCGGGTTTCGAGAATGTGAAAATGTTTCGTCCAGGTTATGCGATAGAGTATGATTATTTTCCACCGACACAGTTAGAGTTATCACTAGAGACTAAGTTGGTAAAAGGACTTTTCTTTGCAGGACAGATTAATGGAACTACAGGATATGAAGAAGCTGCTAGTCAAGGAATGATAGCGGGGATAAATGCACATAATCTTGTCAAAGAGGAAGAGCCTTTTGTAATGAAAAGATCGGAAGGATATATAGGTGTATTGGTCGATGATTTGATAAATAAAGGGACAAAAGAACCTTATCGTATGTTTACTTCACGTGCTGAGTTTCGTCTTTTGCTTCGTCAAGATAATGCAGATATTCGTTTGACAGAAATTGCACACAAAATGGGTTTAGCTTCTGATGAAAGACATCAAACACTTTTGGCTAAAAAAGAATCAATGGAATCTATTCAACAATTCATTAGAAACTTAAGTGTGACACCAGATGAAATCAATGGATTTTTAGGAAATATAGAATCTGCACCACTAAAGCAAAAAGTGAAATTGGATAAAATTTTGGCCCGCCCTAAGGTAGGAATAGAAAACTTGTCTGAAGTAATACCTGTATTGAAAGATTTTGTATCTACATATAGTGAACAATGGATAGAAAGTGCAGAAGTAGAAATGAAGTATGAAGGGTACATCCAAAAAGAAAGGGAAGTGGTGGAGAAAATGAATCGTTTGGAAAATATTAAATTGCGAGATGATTTGGATTTTGATAAACTTTCTTCTTTGTCTGCCGAAGCAGTAGAAAAGCTCAAGCAAATACGACCAAAAACACTAGGGCAAGCAAGTCGTATCAGTGGAGTATCTCCATCTGATGTTTCTATACTAATGGTTGCGATGGGACGTTAATCTTAAAAGAAAAATTTTCACGTGAAACATCTTCCATACATAACGAGCGTATTTTTTTATTTGATGCTGTATTCTTGTGCCAATATAGTTCCTCCTTCTGGTGGAGAAAAAGATGTTGATGCTCCTTTAATGGAATCACAAACACCTGATAATCAATCAGTTAATTTTATAGAAGATGAAATAGTAATAGAATTTAATGAATATATACAATACTCGTCTTCAAGTAGTAGTCTTGTTATTTCACCTCCTATGACTGTTGCTCCTGAAATTAATATTAAAGGAAAAAAACTGGAAATCATCTTTCAAGAAGTACTATTACCTAATACTACATACACGCTCAATTTTGGTGATAATGTAAAAGATTGGAATGAAGGGAATGCTTACAGAGGATTGCAGTATGTTTTTTCGACAGGAAATAAATTAGACTCTACATCTTTGCAGGGAAGAGTATTAAGTGCAAAAGAAAAAGAACCGATAGAAAATGTACAAGTGATGCTTTATGAAGAAAACACAGATTCTATTTTAGTAAATTCAAAACCTTACTATATAACGCAGACAAATTCGAGTGGAATGTTCAGTTTCACACATCTCAAAGCTGGGATTTATCAGATAGCTGCTTTGAGTGATAAAAACTTTAATTATTTGTACGATCAATCTACAGAGCAAATTGCATTTTTAAATCAAAAGATTGCTTTGACAACTTCTCACGAACTCAACGAAGATTTATTTTTGTTTGCAGAAAAGCAAGATTTGAAAATTGAGCAAGAAATTGTACAGAAAGGGTATATAACATTTGCTTTTAGTGAAGCGATAGAAAGCATAACTTTTGATACAGAAATATATGATGAAAAA
>JBMZDS010000126.1:0-5086 GCA_049614465.1 Chitinophagales bacterium | reverse complement strand
ACAACCTACAACTGTTATCGTTTTTTTATCACCATGCTTTACCGCATTTATCGTTTGCAATACATTTTTCAATGCATCTGGCGTGTGTGCATAATCAACTATACTCACGATCTTTTCTCTAGGAGAAATCACAATATCAAATCGTCCTTCCGCTCCTTGCAATGCACTCATAGCTGTCAATACTTCCATTTTTTCATTGCCTAGTAAAATTGCTGTTGCGTATACCGCTAGCATATTGTACGCATTGAAATGTCCAATGAGTTTACTGCAAAATTCTGCGCCATCGAGATTCATTATCATTCCTGCAAAATCATTTTCCAATACTTTTGCATTGAAATCTGACATGGTGCGTAACGCATAAGATTTTTGAGTGGCTTTTGTATTTTGCAACATCACCATTCCATTCTTATCATCAGCATTCGTCAAAGCAAAAGCCGTTTTTGGCAATAAATCAAACAAACGTTTTTTAGCGTTTCTATATTCTAAAAACGTATCATGATAATCCAAATGATCGTGTGTCAGATTCGTAAATACTGCACCATCAAATGACAATCCATAGGTTCGATTTTGATCTATCGCATGCGAACTCGCTTCTATAAAGACAAATTCACAACCTGCATCTACCATTTTTGCCAATAACTCATTAAGCGCAATAGCATTTGGTGTAGTATGTGTCGCCTTGATTACTTTGTCGCCTATTTTATTTTCTACCGTAGAAAGTAAACCTACTTGATAGCCTAACGACTTATACAATTGCCATAACAAAGTAGCTACAGACGTTTTTCCATTCGTGCCTGTTATCGCTACGAGTTTTACTTTCTCAGATGGATTGTCATAAAAGTTGCAAGCAATTAAAGCCAATGCTTCAGCAGAATCCGCAACCTGAACATATACAACATCATCATTAATCTCTTTTGGCAACTCTTGACAAACAATTGCAACAGCACCTAAATCAATCGCTTTTTCTATATAAGCATGACCATCAACATTAAAGCCTTTGACAGCTACAAAAAGTGAATTCTCTGCAACTAAACGTGAATCTTGACATAAGTTCGCTACCTCAACTTGTGTAGAGCCGTGAACAGCTTTAATTTTCACTTTATATAATATGTCGCTTAATATTCTCATTCCTTTTTAGTTGACTAGATGATCAGTAAACTAATATCCTCATTTTTATTTATTCATTATCAATTCCTAATTCTAAGACAATTGTTTGTCCTTTACTATAATCTTGCCCAGCTGTTAATGACTGGTATTTCACTTTTCCTTGCCCTTGTATTTCAACATTCAAATCTGCATTTTCTAATACATAAAGTGCATCTTTCAAGTCCATCCCTACCACATTTGGCACTATGCCTTCTGTGATAAAATTGGCACTTGCTTGAATAGAATTGTCTTTTGTTTCTGCCACACCATATCCACTTTCCATATCAGCATGAAATGAAACGCCTAAATCTTGATAAATCAACTTCGCTTCTTCCACATTCATATTACCAACACTTGGTAAAACACTTTCTCCTTCCATAGGATTCTCCGCAATAGATTCGTGCATTTCTGTGCCTGTTGCATAAATCTTTTTAGCTATTTCTTGAAAAATAGGAGCAGCGACAGAACCACCATAGTATTTCCCATTTTTTGGATTATTGACTACGACTATACAAGAATACTTAGGTGCATCTGCTGGAAAATATCCAGCAAAAGAAGCCTGATAAACCTTATCATTATAATTGGTATTTGCATTAGCTATTTGACTTGTTCCAGTTTTACCTGCTAGCGCCATATCATCTGTCTTAATGTTTCTAGCAGAACCTTTCAAAACCACCAACTCCATCATTGACTTCAAATCTGCAACAGTAGATGCTTTCACAACTTCATCATCTATCACAATTGGCTCAAACTCCTCAATCACTTTGTCATATTCCTTGATAGATGACACCAAATAAGGCTTCATCATCTTTCCATCATTAGCAATAGTATTGTAAAAATTAAGGATTTGCAATGGACTTAAACTCACTTCATACCCTATAGACATCCAAGGCAATGAAACTGCAGACCAATCTTCTGGCTGATAAATCACTGGATCATTTTCTCCTTTTATCTCTACACCTAATGGCATAGTCAAATGAAAATCATCTAGCTTATCATAAAATTTTTGATAATCATTTTTATACGCTTCATACACCAATTTAGAAATCCCCACATTAGACGATCTTGCAAAAGCCATCCCAATAGTCACATCATTTTCTACTGGCGGATAAGCGTCTTTCATAACTCTATCAAAATATTCTTTCTGTCCGTCTTCAAGATTGACAACATCATTTATCTCGACATGTCCATCATCCAACAAAGCAGCCATAGACATCAACTTAAATGTAGAACCCGGCTCAGTACCTTCTCCTATTGCATAATTGTAATCTTCTTCATAATAACCACCCGATTGATTATATCCTAAATTGGCAATTGCTTTTATTTTTCCTGTCTCCACTTCCATTACCACTACGCAGCCATGATTAGCATTATGCTCAACTAACCCTTTCTTCAAAGCAGTTTCTACCAAATCTTGCATATTAACATCTAGTGTCATGTACACATCATAACCTTGCTGAGGCTCAATATTCCCAACTGTATCCAACGGAATATAAACTCCTCCAGCAATGCGCTGCATCAACATCTGCCCTTCTACACCCGTCAACAACTCATCAAACATTCCTTCTATACCTACCTTATATTTTCCTTCATCACGGATATAACCAATAGTACGCTGCGCCAAAATCCCAAACGGCATCTCACGTTTATTCTTTTGAATCACAATCATACCTGACTTATATCTTCCTTCCTTAAAAAATGGCCATTGACGAATCTCTTCCAATTCTAAATAAGTCACATTTCTTTTAATCAAATAATAGCGATTGCCTTCTTGGCGATTCTCAATCAAATCTTGCTTGTACCCTTCTGTTGAATTTGCGCCAAAATGAGTTCGCATCATATAAGCCAGCGAATCAACATTTTTATTAAAAACAGAATCTGTCATTGCTTCTGACAAAAAATCCATACGTATTTCGAAATAAGGCAAAGACGTAGACAAAAGTGCACCGCCATCTGAATAGATATTCCCCCTTTCGGCTTCTATCGTATGCGAATACACCGTCAAGCTATCTGCCATTTGCAACAACTCTGCACCTTCTTTCACCTGTATCGTAAAAGACTGAAATACAATCGCCACAGCTCCCATCATCAGTAATGCTACTGACAACCAAACTCGCCATAATATGGATTTTTTTGCATTCATAATACGAAGGCAAATTGCCTTTCATTTCACTTTATTAATTCTTATTCGATTTCTTCTCAAACAAAAAATCTATTCTTCTATCTCTTCAATTTTAAAGGCTGGACTCGTCAATTCTTCCAAACCTAAATGCTCAACCATTTCTACAACTTCAGATTGCTTACTCTTATACATCAACTCTGACTTTGCTGTCATATATGTCCAGCGCATTTTCTTTATTTCTTGCTCTATCTCGTTTATTTCTCTGACTTTTTGTTCAGCCAAGTGATTATTCGCAACATGCAAAACACCGATAGCCGCAATCAGAAAAACCAAAGGCAAATTATTGAACCAGTTTTTATCATCGAAGCGCACTGTCTTTTTTGCGCCATCGACTAAAACTTCAGTCGTTTCTTCTATTTTAGTTTTAAAATCTTCCACTACAGTTTTTCTGCTATCCTCAATTTTGCACTTCTTGACCTTGGATTGACTTTCAATTCTTCTTCAGAAGCTTCTATTGGTTTTTTATTGACCAATTTAAAAGGCGTCAAAGCACGACCAAAGTCATCTTGCTTCATTTTTCCTTCAAAATTTCCTGTCTTCAAAAAATTCTTCACCAATCTATCTTCCAATGAATGAAAAGTAATAATCGCTAAACGACCACCTACTTTTAAAACATCCAAACTTTGCTCTAACATTGACTTTAACACCCCCAACTCATCATTCACCTCTATTCGCAA
This sequence comes from Chitinophagales bacterium, assembly GCA_049614465.1. Lineage (GTDB taxonomy): Bacteria > Bacteroidota > Bacteroidia > Chitinophagales > UBA8649 > JBMZDS01. The sequence goes on along the minus strand of JBMZDS010000126.1, from coordinate 1,081 downwards.
TGCTTGAAAAACTTGTGCGAGATAGCGATTTTCTTTCCCCATGATATAGTTCTTCAAAAAACCTACAAATGATTTTGTAGAAGAAAAACCTATTCCATTTTGTCGAGCACCTACAATTGCTTTTGCCAGTGTTTTTGAATTACGAACTTCTCCATACTCACTAAAAATTCGTACTAAATCAACTTCCGAGTAAGTCAGCAAAATTTGCTCTGCCGTTAAATCAGCATCTTGATTCATTCGCATATCCATCGGTCCTTCAAATCGAGTCGAGAACCCTTTTTCACCTGCATCTATCTGATACGAACTAATTCCTAAATCCGCCAAAACTCCTGAAACAGGAATTTGGTTATGGTATTTCAAAAAACGCTTTAAATATTTAAAATTATGAGGGACGAAAATCAATTTTTCATCTTGCAACAAATTGGACTTCGCATCTTCATCCTGATCAAAAGCTACCAATCTTCCCGTTTTCAGATTTCTCAAAATCAAAGAAGAATGACCACCTCCACCAAAAGTCACATCTACATACGTTTCATTATCTTGAATAGCTAACGCCTCTACACTTTCTCGAAGCAAAACCGTTTCATGATAACTACTCATCATCCGATTTTTTATCTTCATCAAAATCTATATCACCAAGCACGTCCTCTGCCAAATCCGCAAATACATCCGAATCAATAGACAACTCTTCCTCATACCTATCTTTATTCCAAAGTTCCAATGTGTTTTTCCCTGGTGTCAAAATCGCACCATTTTCAATATTTGCCCATTCGAGCAATTGCTTAGGAATATTCAATCTATCCGCACTATCCAATGTAAGCTCTGTTGCCCCTCTCAAAAAAGCACGAATAAAAGCACGATTGGTTTTCTTGAACTGATTGAGTTTTTCGATACGAGTACGAACTTTCTCCCAAACATCAAAAGGATAAATCTCTAGACAAGTTTCAAAACCTCTATTAATCACAAAGCGCCCCTTGCAAGCAGGATTTAACTGCTGCTTCAAAGCACCTGGTAAGCGGAGTCTACCCTTACTATCAATTTTAACTTCATGTTCTCCTAAAAATCCCATTTCGTGTCTTAA
>JBMZDS010000125.1:0-5090 GCA_049614465.1 Chitinophagales bacterium | reverse complement strand
TTCATATTCACCTGCACGTACAGTAGCCAAGTTTTTTCTTTGTGGCGTACTTGCTGCATTTTCGTAGAGATAAACAGGAATGTTCAATTCTTCTCCTACACGTTTCCCTAGTGCTTTAGCACAAGCGATACAGTCTTCCATACTAGCATTGGCTACAGGCACAAATGGACATACATCAGTTGCTCCAAATCTTGGGTGTTCGCCACTATGTGTACTCATGTCTATGAGTTCGGTAGCTTTTTTGATGAGTAAGAATGCGGCTTCTACTACTTGCTCAGGCTCGCCTACAAATGTGATAACTGTACGATTGGTCGCTTTACCAGGATCGACATCTAAAAGTTTTACGCCTTCTACTTTTTCTACTTCACTGTATATTTGTTGTATAGTATTTTCATCTCTTCCTTCTGATATGTTAGGAACACATTCTATCAATTTTCTCATGCTGTGTAGTTTTGATTTATTTTCGAGCTGAAAATTAGTAAAAATCTATAGAGTCATTTGTGTTTGGCATGATTATTTTATAGACAAAGTAAATAATTCAGTTATGAAAAAGTGGATAATGATCATTGCAGTTTTGTGCACAATAAGTCAAACTGCTTTTGCAAAAGGAGAGGATGGCGTGCAGTTTATGACCGGTTCTTGGAAAAAAGTCTTGAAAAAGGCGAAAAAAGAGAATAAACCAATATTTGTAGATGTCTATGCTGATTGGTGTGGGCCTTGTAAAATGATGGATAAAGAAGTCTTTTCGTTAGAGGAAATGGGCGATTTTTTAAATGAAAATTTCATCTGCTATAAATTGGATGCTGACGATACAGAACATGAATGGCGATTGTTAGAATTTGAAGTTGAGTCTTTGCCCACTTTTGTATTTGTAGATAGCGAAGGCAATTTTATCAAGAACTATAAAGGAACGACTACAGCTTCTCGCTTAAAAAATATGGCACAGGCAGTGTTGTAGTTTTATTTGCGGAATTGTCTTCTTGCAATAAGGCCTCCTGCACTAGCAGGGAATATAGCAAAAAAGAATACATTCCCTGTTTTTAACCAAAGGATAAAACCTGCAAATAAGCCAAGTATAGGCGCTATTAAAAAGAATTTATCAGCAAATTTGGCAAATTTAGAAGAAGTACCATATCGCTTATTTACCCTTTCTCGATTCTCAATTTGATTTTGCTGGTATTTTAAATTTCCTGCTTCGATAGCTTTTTCTATTTCAAGCGAAGACATTAGCCCTCTTTTTTTGACTTCTGTGATTGCTTCTTTGACTATTTGAGGTGGAAAACTGTAGTGTTGATTGATTGTGTTTTTCAATCGTTCATTGGTGTAGTCTTTTACTTCCATTGTGCCTTAATAATTGTTTTTGTAGTAGAGGTTTCCATCTAGCTCCATGTACCATTGCCCATCTTCTTCATAAGGTTTTTCATTTATTTCAAATGTAGCATCTATGCCGAATAAACCTATGACAACAGTACTGTCAGTAATCGTTGTAGCACCACCATCTACACTCGAATTGCTCAATTCGAATGAACCGCCTCCATTGTTATATATCTGTATCCAAGTTCCATCATTGGCGAACCATTTTCCTGCAAAATCTTTGTTTTCTTCTGAAAGCGGAGTTTTGTCTGCACAACTGATAAATGTCAAAAATAGAATTGCTAATAGAGGGATGAAATATTTTTTCATGATTGGGATTGTTTGATTAAAATCTAAATTTAGCAAAAAATGAATGATTTATAGATGCTCTTTAGTATAAATTGTATTTTTGCCGCTGCAAAAGAAAGCCATGAAAATAGAAGCGCAAATAAAAGAACAAATAGCTAAAGCAGTAGCTACACTTTTTGATACTGAAATAGATGCATCATCTGTCACTATCAATGAAAATAAAACTGACTTTGAAGGAGACTTGACAGTAGTAGTTTTTCCCTATGTACGCTTCGCTAAAAAATCACCTGAGCAAACAGGGGAGGTATTGGGCGAGTATTTGCAAAATGCTATCGAAAATATAGTTGGCTATAATGTAGTTAAAGGGTTTCTCAATCTAGTAATCAGCGAATCATATTGGTTAAGTTTTTTGCAACAAGAAAAAGAGAACGCAGACTATGGTAAGGGCGATAATGGCGATAAAATTGTGCTTGAATATTGTGGACCAAACACCAATAAACCATTACACTTAGGACATATTCGAAATATGCTTGTAGGATATGCTACGGCAAATTTGCTTGATATGGCAGGCAATAAAGTGCATAAAGTCAATATCTACAATGATAGAGGAATCGCTATATGTAAGTCGATGCTTGCTTGGCAAAAATATGGCGAAGGAAAAACACCTGAAAGTGAAGGCGTAAAAGGGGATCATTTTGTAGGGAAGTATTATGTGCTTTTTGACGAAGTCTATAAAAAAGAAGTCGCTGAACTAGTTGCTAATGGAATGGAGCAAAAAGTTGCTGAGAAACAAGCTCCATTGATGCTAGAAAATCAAGAAATGCTTTTGAAATGGGAAGCAGGAGATAAGGAGACTATCTCTTTGTGGGAGAAAATGAATAATTGGGTATATGATGGATTTGAAAAAACTTTTGATAAACTTGGTGTAGATTTTGAAAAACACTACAAAGAATCAGAGTATTACGAAAGAGGGAAGGAGTTAGTCGAAGAAGGTCTTTCTCAAGGAAAATTTGTACAACGAGAAGATAAATCTATCTGGGTAAATCTAGAAGATGATGGTTTGGATGAAAAATTGCTTTTGCGAGCAGATGGTACATCTGTTTATATCACACAAGATATGGGAATAGCGGAAGCTCGTCATCAAGATTATGATTTTGATCAATCAATATATGTAGTCGGTAGTGAGCAAAATTACCATTTCAAGGTATTGCAATTGGCACTACAAAAGCTGGGTAAAAAATATGCAGACGGCATTTATCATTTGTCGTATGGAATGGTAGATTTGCCAGAAGGGCGTATGAAATCTCGTGAAGGAACTGTCGTAGATGCAGATGATTTGATAGCAGATATGTTGCGTGTCGCAGAAGAGCATACAACAGAATTAGGAAAGGTAGATGATTTTACTGACGCTGAAAAAACAGATCTTTATCGTAAGCTAGGATTGGGAGCGATGAAGTATTTTATACTGAAAGTCAATCCAAAGAAACGGATGATATTTAATCCCAAAGAATCTATCGATTTTCAAGGAGATACAGGGCCTTTTGTACAATATACTTATACCCGTATTCAGTCATTGCTACGTAGCCAAACTTTGAGTGATGTGACAGTATCTTTTATCGCTGTATCAGAAAAAGCATTGTTAAAAATGCTCTACAAGTTTCCCACAATGATACAAACAGCAGCAGCAGATTATGATGTGTCTGCAGTAGCAAGTTATTGTTTTGATTTGGCAAAGACTTTCAATAAATTTTATGCCGCAGAAATGATTCTAGGTGCAGAGACAGCGGAGTTGAAAAACTATCGTTTGCATTTATCTCGATTTACAGCAGAAGTTCTTAAAAAAGGTATGGCAATACTGGGCATAGAAATGCCTGATAGAATGTAGAATAGTCTATCAGTTTTAGTTGGTAGAATGGAAATAATAAGTTGATTTTTAATCTAGACTATTTTTCGGAATAGTGAAAAAGAAAGTTGTTCCTTCTCCTAATTCTGATTTTACCCATATTTCACCTTCATGTCTTTCTATGATCTTTTTACAGATGGATAGACCTAGTCCTTGCCCACTATATTTACCTCTTTTGTTGAGTCTTCTAAACATTTGGAATATAGAGTCTTTATTTTCAATATTGATTCCTATTCCATTATCTTGAATTGAAAACTGCCAAAAATCTCCTTTACTCTCACAGTTAATATTAATAATTGGCTTGTCTTCACAAAACTTGATGGCATTATTGGTTAAATTTTGGAATACTTGCCTAATCTGCAATTTATTACAATTGATAACGGGCAAATCAGAAGTATTGACAACTGCATTTTTTGTATTGGTTATATTGTTTAAATCTTGTAGTACGGTTGTGACCAATTCATGTGTACATACTTCTTCAAAAGGGGTATTATTTTCTTCTATTTTAGAAAAACTTAAGATTCCCTCTATTAAGTTATTCATTCTTTCTGCTCCAGATGTGATGAAATCAAGGATCTTCTGCCCATGTTCATCAAAATTATCTCTGTATTTTGTAGCGAGTATCTCCGTAAAAGATTTGATACTACGCAATGGCTCTTTCAAATCATGCGATACAATATAAGCATAGCGTTCGAGTTCAGTATTTTTTTCGATATAGTGCTCTAGTTCTGATATTTTATCATCTAGATTTTGGCGTATTTTTATTCTGTCAGTAATGTTTCTTATTACAATTATAGCAGTTTCATCATCAATAGGAGATATACAGACATTTAGATTGTATTTGATCTCATCGATATATCTATTCATATCAAAAAATATAATTTTCTCTTTTGAGAATGCTTCATCCATTTTTGTGTACACAATATCTACATTTTCTTGAGGTAAAACTTCTTTTATCGTTTTACCTATTATGTCTACTTCTGGATTATACCCTTCGTCCGAATTGGAAGGGAAAGCGGCTAAATACTCTCCTTTTCTATTAATTTTCAATATCAAATCAGGCATTGCGCCTAATATGGCTTGCTGTATTTGCTCTGATTTTTGTAGTTCATTGATTTTATCATTGAGTGTTTGTTGTGCAGATATTCGCTCCGTGATATTTCGTATTACTGCAATGTATGAATCTTCATCTATAGGAGATACAGAACTATGTAGAGTGAGCTCTTTTTCATTTACTACGGCATCTACGTCAAAAGAGATTACTTTATTTTTTTCAAATGCTTCTGTTACTTTTCGGTCAATAAAAGGATATATCTTCGGTGACATAATGTCTTTTACATTTTTGCCAATAATGTCTAGATTAGGTTTGTATTCTGTCTCATCTCTAGCAGGATAAGCAGCTAAATACTCCCCATTTCTGCTAATTTTGAGTGTTAAGTCAGGTAGTGCTTCTAGAATAGCTTGTTGTGTTCTTTCTGATTGTTCGAGATTATCAAAAGCTTGTTTTTGTTCATTTATATTGACC
>JBMZDS010000124.1:0-5163 GCA_049614465.1 Chitinophagales bacterium | reverse complement strand
TAACGAACAGAGAAATTCAAATCATTGAAAACGTAGCAGAAGGTCGCAATTCTCAAGAAATAGCACAGACCCTATATATAAGCGTCCGCACAGTAGAGACACATCGCAAAAATATAAAAAGTAAGCTTGGATTCAAAAATTTTTACAGTGTCCTAAGTTACGCTTTTAGGAATCACATTCTACAACTTTAAAAACTTGTCTCACTACAATAGCGATAGAAAGTCTTTAACAACTACGCCAATATTGTAATCAGACAAGAACAAATAGTTCACCTAACTTTTTCTCTATAGAAAAAATTATAAAAACAATGACATGAAACACATATACATATTACCCATATTATTATTCACGATGCTATCAAATATAGTATCTGCTCAAACTTACGCTCTAGAAGTAATTGTACTAGAGTATGAAGTCAATACCGCTATCTGCGAAGATGACCTAGGCGCCGATGAGGAAAATGTCAAAATACGAGTCAACACTCGAAATTCAACAGCAATAGGAGGAGGGATTTCTACAAAATACTTTTGTGGTACTGGAGATGGAGTGCAACCCATTCAACAAGATTGTAATTGTAATCCAGGTTCTGAACGCCCTCTTTTAGCAAGAGTACAAAATTATACTGATAATAATTTTAGGCTAAGATTTGCAGCAGTAGAGATAGATGCTATGTCTGGTGGCAACATAGACTGGGGAGTTGATTGCGCAGGGAGTACTTTTAGTCAAGACACTGTCTGCAATCAAAACGACAACTGGCAAAGCCTAAGTAATAGTAATAAATGGACGGAAAGAACAATCACATTTACTGATTCTGTAGCAGGAGATTGTGGCACTTTTGACTTTTGGACAGATTACTATGAAAATGTACGACTTCATGTAGAAGTAACATTCAAAACCATAGAAGGCAATCCAGCTGTTTTTGGAGACAATAGATGGTACATTTATGCCTATGATGGAGTTGGGCTCAATGATAATGGAGACCATAGAATAAATCCACTTCGCTATACTTCTTATGCTGGCTATGATAGCCTCAACACTTTGGGGGTAGATATATCAGATTTGTATGGCACTTCTTCATCTCCTGCATCGTCATCTAGTTATCAAGGCTCTACATGCATAAGCAATGACACATACACCAGTATTGCTAAAAGAAGAGGCTTTGAATGTGGAGAGTACAACATAACAATAAATAACACTAATACTTCTAGATTTTTCAATATCAATGATGAGAACATAGGTCGCACTAACAATATCACTAACGACAATAACATCACATGGACTGGCATACTTGATGAAACTTCTACTATAGAACTCCGCTATGCAGACAGCTTAGGAATAGCAGACTTTGAAGCTATCATCACTAAAACAGACGTACCACTAGAGCCCGGAACTATAACCCACCCTGAAGATGGCAATACATTTTGCAACACGCACAATCCTCTTTCTATGGGTTTTACTACAGCTCCTAGTGGTGGTGTACGGTTTTCGACAGCAGACAATACTAGACCCGACTATGAATACTACTGGGTACATACGCTCGATGGAGGTGCTAGAGATACTGTCGCTACCACACTAGCTTATGACCCTCCGCTTCTAGCCAATGGAGACCATGAGTACTATCTAATAGTCGTAGATAGCTGCACCAAAGACAGCACCAACACCATAGCATTTACAGTGATAGAAACACCGACTTCTAGCGAAGTCACTGATGATCAGTTTTTGTGTGAAGGAGAGGCTGCTCAAGATGTATTTACAAATCTACCGGGCTCATCTTTTACCCAATGGGAGATAAGTAACAATCCTACTTTCCCCCCTACTGGAGGAAGCGATATCACTTCAGTGATAGGAAAAAATCCTTCGTCTCCTACCACACTAGACGGAAATTCAATAGACGTAGCACTCCACCCTAGTACTGCTCCCGTTCGTTATATACGGACACATTCAGACGGAACAGAAGGCAATCACTGTCCCATAGTTTCTTCAGATTACGCCACTATACGCATCAATCATCCAGAGAATATCGTCATGAATGATGCGACTGGCTCATGCACTGTCAATAGCAGTGATTGGACTTATCTTTTTGAGCCTAATGCAGGAAGACTTATCGCAGCTATCAATAGTCAAGGACAAAATCTAGGCAATGTAACTGCGTCAATATATTATCATACAGGCGATCCATTTACTGTCCCTACTATCACAGGTGGATGTGGCACACAAGCCGTACTCAATAGAAATTTTGTTTTCAATAGTGACAATACTTTTGTGAGTGATGTCCTTGTGCGAATGTACTTTACTGATAGCGAACTTGACGACTTGAGAATACTCGCTGGCTGTGGAGATCCAAATGGATGTCAGGATGATGATGATGTATGTGATATAAATGATTTGGTCGTGACACAAGTATCAGGCGCAGCAAGCGAAGATGGAGTGTACGACCCTACAGATGGCAGCCTGATTTTTCACACAAGTAGTAATGGAAACAGAGGAAATCTTACTTTTGGTAGCAACTATGTAGAAATAAGTGTTAGTCAATTTTCAGAGTTTTGGATACATGGTTCAGAACATAGTGTCACGTTACCTGTAGAGTTAATTTCTTTTTCTGCTAAAAACGAACAAGATAATCATATTGCAGTAGAATGGACTACTGTAACAGAAGTCAACAATAATGGCTTTGAATTACAGAGAAGTATCAATGGGAAAGATTTTGAAAAAATAGCTTGGATAGAAGGCAATGGAAGTACAAGCGACATTTCTACTTATTATTACAATGATGATGATGTCCAAGATGCATTATACTATTACAGATTAAAACAAATTGATTTCGATGGCGAATATGAATACTCTCATATTGTATCAGCTATGATAGAAAACTCCAAAGATTTTACTATTGGAGAAATCTTCCCAAATCCTAGCAATAACATCATATACATCCCCATAAACTCTAGGGATGAGTACAACACTATAGAGTATAGCATAATAGACATCTATGGTAAACCAATAAAAACAGCAAAAATGACACTTGACATGGGAAGACAAGAATTTGCTATTGACTTAAGCGAATACCCAAAAGGAATCTATCGTATCAATATAAAAAATGGAAATAACTCCACAGTCAAAACATTTGCTTTATGGTAAGATCTTTAATGACTAGAATTGCAGATTAAAGACTTACCTTCACGATCCAAAATCCAAAGCTCATTGTTTTACTTATACAATCAATGAGCTTTACCTTCTGTATAAAAAAGTAGTTGTTTTTAGGTACGTATTAATCCCTCAAGCTCGTTATTTTAAAAAGAACTAAATATATGACATTCAATTATTTATGTAAAAAAATAGAATCTAAAGCATTTTATTTTGTTTGTTTTTTTGGTTTAAACAGGCAAAAGTTCTTACGTATTTTTGGGTAAACAAATCTCAATACTATGGACACCCACTTAACCAATAGAGAAGTAGAAATCATCAGAAGTATAGCTGAAGGGCATAATTCTCAAGAAATAGCCCAAAACCTTTACATAAGTGTCAGAACAGTAGAGACTCATCGTAAAAATATAAAAAGTAAACTAGGGTTTAAAAACTTTTATGGTGTAATCACTTATGCTTTCAGAAACAATATAATTCCAATATAAGAAAATTAAACACTTCTAATATAACGTGAAGTTATCTAAAGTTTAAAAAACTAAACTGTGGTAAAATTCAAAGTTTTTTTTAGCATCATGTAAAAAAGCAGTAATCTTGTATGACGTATGAATCGTCCTACATTTATAGAAGTTATTTTGCCACTAGCACTACCAAAGCTGTACACTTATGCTGTACACTTTGAAGAAGCAGAAAAAATACAAGTAGGACAGCGAATCATAGTACAATTTGGGCGTAGACGGATTTATTCGGCGATAGTGTCTCGCATCCATCATAAAAAACCAAAAGAATACGACCCTAAGTTTGTAGAAGAAATCATTGATGAATCGCCTATCGTGACACTACATCAGCTTCAACTCTGGCAATGGATAGCACAATACTATATGTGTACTATAGGAGAAGTAATGGCAATAGCCCTTCCTTCTGCCCTCAAACTCAGTAGCGAGTCTATTTTCCTTTACAACGAAGGCGCAGATATACAAAACATAGAACTATCTGATGACGAATACCTTATAGCAGAAGCATTAGAGATGAATCGAGAACTTAAACTCGATGATATACAAGGTATTTTAGGCAAAAAAAATGTACATCCTATCGCACAGTCTTTGATGGAGAAAAGAATCTGTGTAGTAAAAGAAGTCGTCTTACAGAAGTATAAAGAGAAAACTGTAAGTTTTGTGGCTTTGAGCGAAAGATATAGTACTGATAAAGCACTTCAAGCACTGTTTGACAAACTCGGCAAAAAAGAAAAACAAATAGCAGTTTTACTCTATTATCTACAGCTCACACCAGAACGAATTTTGATAGAAAAAAAGAAATTGACTGCCAATCCTACAATTTCAGATTCTAGTATAAAAACACTCATCAAAAACGAGATTTTTGTAGAAAAAAGACAAACTGTCTCTCGTCTCATGGCAAAAAATGTCGAAGTCAAAAGCCTTGACAATCTCAGTCCTGCACAACAAAAAGCGCTGAACGAAACACAAGCTATTTTCACAGAAAAAAATGTAGCAGTACTAGAAGGTGTCACTGGTAGTGGAAAGACACATATCTATATCAAACTTATCAAAGAGGCTATCGCAAAAGGCGAGCAGGTGCTGTATCTTTTACCAGAAATAGCACTTACTGCTCAAATCGTAATGCGCCTAGCCAAGTATTTTGGTAAAAAAGTAGGTATTTACCATTCAAAATTTAACGATCAAGAACGGGTTGAGATTTATCAAAAAGTATTGAAAGACGAATACAAAATCATCTTAGCAGCTCGCTCTGGTGTATTTCTTCCATTCCAAAATCTAGGGTTAATCATCGTAGATGAAGAGCATGAACGCAGCTACAAACAGTACGAACCTGCACCTAGATATCATGCTAGAGATACGGCTGTGATGATGTCTCGTTTTTATGATGCAAAAGTACTACTAGGTTCTGCCACTTTGAGCCTTGAGACATACAACAATGTACAGCAAGAAAAATATGGACACGTTCTCCTTTCTGAACGATTTGGTGATGCAGTTTTACCAGAAATCACAC
>JBMZDS010000123.1:0-5202 GCA_049614465.1 Chitinophagales bacterium | reverse complement strand
TTGGTAATAAGTTCATGAATGCTAAAATTACTGAAAGCATAGCAGTTGTTCTCCAGAAATGACTCCAGTTCCAAAATTGCCCCGTCCCACTATCAAACATCTTAGAAATAGCTCCAAATCCTCCAATTTTTTCATATCCTTTTACTTTAGAATTGAAAATCAACTTAAACTGCTTGACATAGCTGCTTAATGCTTTCCATGTTTTTATAGGACCTTGGGCGATTGATGCAAAGAAACCATATTTCTTATATGCAATATCAAAATCCATAAGAGGAGTAAACCCTAACATGCCTGTTTCATCTAATTCTAAACTTAAAGACATCAATTGTCCTTGACGTTCTATCTCTATCTCAACACTTTGATTTGCATAGCCTTCTTTTGCTTCTGCTAAATCTTGAAAGAATTCAATGGGTTTATTGTCAAAAGATATTATCTTATCTCCTTTCATTGCACCAGCAGCATCTAGTGCCGTTTCAGGGGATATTGAGTCGATAACACAAGCTATCGCAGGGGTGATGAATCCTAAAGACTCACTATTGAGTAGTTTACCATAGAATTCTTCAGTAATACCATCAATTATCAGAGTTTCTCCATTACGATTTACAGTTACATTGTCAGCTAATTCTAAAACCATTGTTCTCGGAATATCAGAGAAAGCAACCATTGTAGTTTCTCCAACTACAAGCACATGATCTCCATTTTCTAATCCAATACTTAATGCCAGTGAATCACAATAAATTCCATCTTTCGCATTTTCAACAGGTAAATACTGATCGCCCCAAGTAAATGCTATCATTGAGTATAACACGAATGCAACTAATATATTTGCCGCAATTCCTCCTAATAAAATAATCAATCGCTGCCAAGCTGGTTTTGCTCTGAACTCATAATCTTGAACAGGTTTTTTGAGTTCGTCTTTATCCATGTTTTCATCCATGATACCTGACATTTGTACATATCCACCAAATGGAAACCATCCTATTCCATACTCTGTATCACCTATTTTTTTCTTGAATAAAGCAAAGTTGGCAACTTCTGGGAAAGGAAAAAGGAAGTCAAAAAATAAGTAAAATTTTTCGACACGTACTTTGAAGTATTTTGCAGCTAAAAAGTGCCCTAATTCGTGTAATGTTATCAGTATAGATAAGCTAGCAAATAGTTGCAAGCCCATTGAAAGATATTGCATATATGTTCAGTTTTTAAACGAACTGCAATTTTACGACTTTTTAATATGATATTATGCTAATTGCTGTTAATTACTGTAAAATGACTTTTTCGCCATTAAATTCGATTTCAAAATCTTTGTACAATTTGTTGCGTCTACGCAATTCTACTTTATCATTTACTTTCACTAATCCATCATCTATTATCTGATTAGCTTCTCCGCCACTCATTGCCCAGCCCATTAGTTTCAACAATTGATTGAGCTGTATAAATTCTTTTTTTAATTTTATTGTTTCCATATTTATTTTTTAGGCTAAAACCTGATAACTCACGAGCGCAAAAACGTAAGCAATACCCGTCATCAAGAAAAACTGATAAATGGCGTACTTCCAAGTGCCTGTTTCCTTTTTTACGACAGCGAGTGTACTCATACATTGCATAGCAAATACATAAAACAAAAGTAAAGAGACAGCAGTTGCCATCGTAAATCTTGCTTCGCCAGTTGTCGTGTTTTTTTCCATTTTTAATCGCTCTATGATACTTGCATCATCTTCGGCACCTATACTATATATAGTAGAGAGCGTACCTACAAATACTTCACGTGCAGCAAACGAACTTATCAATGCTATTCCTATTTTCCAATCATAACCTAGTGGTTTTATCACAGGTTCTATTGCTTTTCCCATATAGCCCATGTATGAATATTCTAATTGAAATGCTTCTTTAGTCAAATAGTGCGATTGTGTATTGTCCGTTAGATGACTTTCGTATTGTTGTGCTACAAAATCCTCACTTTTAGGACTATTTGTAGATAGAATCCAAAGTACTATCGAAATTGCCAAAATGATTTTACCTGCTTGAAAAACGAAAGATTTTGTCTTTTGATAGACATTGATGAATATACTTTTCCAATTGGGCATACGATATGTAGGCAACTCAAGAGACCAAAATGGATTTGCTTCAATTTTTGAGCGTTTATTGACAAACCAAGCGACAACTAAAGTCGCAACCAAGCCAAGTAGATATAATGCTAATAATGCCAGTCCTTGCCAAAGTGAATTGGTAGGAAAAACTATCGCAATTAAGATAGAATATACGGGTAATCTCGCACTACAAGTCATCAATGGCGTTGCAAAAATGACTGCCATTCGTTCCTTTGGATCTTCTATCATACGAGCACTCATAATAGCAGGAATAGCGCATGCCCATGATGACATCATAGGGACAACTGATTTTCCACTCAAACCAAATTTCTTTAAAAAATTGTCTGAAATATATGAGATACGAGCCAAATAACCCGAATGCTCTAAAATTCCTAGTAAGAAAAACAAAATTGCAATCTGTGGAATAAAAATAACCACACCGCCTATACCTGGCAAAATAGCATCGGCTACTAATTCTCGAAGCCAAGGAATACCAATTGCATCACTCGCCCATGAAGATAAAGCGGACATGCCCATATCTATCCAATCCATGGGGAACGATGAAAGTGTAAAAACGGCTTGAAAAACGACATAAAGTACTGCCAAGAAAATCAACAATCCATAGATAGGATGTAGCAGAATTTTGTCCCACTTTTTCGTTTTGTTTAGAAAATCATTTTCTGCGTGATTGACGATAACTTTGTCTGCTATGTTTTTGACGATACGCTTACGTTGATAGTAATCTTCGTCAGAAAAATCTTCGCCATGTTCATGTCTGATGTGTGCGATATAATCATTGCGATAGACATTATTTTCAAAGTTATCAAACATGGATTTACAAAAAGAAGTCGGAATAGCAAAAGCCTGAGTTTCTATTTTTTCTTCCAGTTCAGGTAGCCCATCACCTGTTTTCGCATTTGCTAGAACTACTGGACAGCAAAGACTTGTCTGTAACTTTTTTAAATCTACCTCTATACGATTTTGCTCCATTTCATCTTTAAAATTGATGAGCAAAATCATAGGCATTTGTAAATCTGCTATTTCTGAAAAAAACAATAAATCACTTTGCAATTGATTGCCATTAGCGACAAAAATAATAGACGCATTTTCTTTATTGGTTATCAGTTTGTCTCTAGAAATCACTTCCTCTGGTGAATGAGTATGTAGCGATTTCAAGCCTGGTAAATCTATAACTTGATTGTCTTTATATTCTCCAAGCTTAAATTGTACTGTGACACCAGAAAAATTGCCGACTTTCTGATTGAGTCCTGTCAGCTGGTTAAACAAAGAGCTTTTACCGACATTGGGTTTTCCTACAAGAAAAATTTGTTGTTTTTCACTCATATTTTCACCCATTCTATAGCTGCAAAATCGTTTTCACGAAGCGAAAGAATACGATTGCCCACACTTAGATTGACCAATCCTGCATATCCTGGACTATAGTTGTAGCGAAAAACAGTACCAATTGCTAATCCATTTGCCAATAAAAACTGTTTGAATTTATCTGTCCCATCGATATACATTATCAATGCTCGCTCATCTATATGTATGCTTTCTTTTTTCACTTTTGCGAAAATCTGAGCACAAAAATAAGGAGAAGATTTATTCTATTTAGATTTATTCTAAAAAAATATTTTTTGATGAAAAACCTTTGCATTTTTAGGATAAAAACCTGACAGATTATGCCCAAGACGATAGAAATAAAACTCCCACCAGAGTTTGCTCAAGATGAAAATGCGATAAAGGAAAAAGCAGCTATTGAAAGTGATATCCGTATAGAGGATATAACGCATGTCCAGATACTGAGAAAATCATTAGATGCTCGTAAGCGAAAGAATATTGTATTTCAACTTCGACTCAATGTCTATAAGAAAGGGGAAGAGGTCGTATCACCACTTTCAAATTTTACTTTTAATGATGAGAAAAAAGAAAGAACTTGTCACATTGTAGGACTAGGTCCAGCTGGTATATTTGCAGCATTGCAATGTCTCGAACTGGGAATAAAACCTATCGTACTTGAAAGAGGGAAATCTGTAGAGGAGCGTATCAAAGATATTAGTGCTATTCACAAGAAAAAAGTGATCGATAAAAATAGTAATTACTGTTTTGGTGAAGGGGGAGCAGGGACATATAGTGACGGCAAACTCTATACGCGCAGTAAGAAAAGAGGAAGTGTGCAGAAAGTACTCGGTACATTTATCCAACATGGTGCAGATGAAAATATTGGCTATGAAGCGCACCCGCATATCGGGACGAACAAATTGCCAAAAATCGTAGCGTCCATGCGAAAAACCATTCTTGACAATGGCGGTGAAATTCATTTTGATACTCAAGTCACTGATTTTGTCTTGAAAAATGATGAAATACAAAATATAATCTGTGCTGATGGCAAAGAATATGACTGTCAAAATGTAATACTTGCTACAGGACATTCGGCTAGAGATATTTTTGAATTGCTAGACAAGAAAAATATTGATATCGAAGCAAAATCTTTTGCATTAGGTGTTCGTATAGAGCATGCGCAGTCACTCATCGACCAATTGCAATACAAACAAGAAAGAGGAAAGCATTTGCCACCATCTAGTTATAGTCTCGTGACACAAGCTTTCGGAAGAGGTGTATTTTCATTCTGTATGTGTCCTGGTGGAGTTATTGCTCCTGCGGCTACCGATAGTAACGAGATAGTCGTCAATGGATGGAGTTCGAGTGCTCGTAATGGACACTTCTCCAATAGTGGATTGGTCGTAGAGATACGTCCAGAAAACTGGCAAGAATATGCTAAAGATGGAGCTCTTGCCGCCTTGTCTTTTCAGAAAAACATAGAGCAAGATGTATATCAAGCGACTCAATCACTCGAAGCACCTGCACAACGAGTGGAAGATTTTATACAAGGGCGAGTGTCGAGAGATTTGCTCCGTACTTCTTATCAGCCTGGTTTGCAATCGCATGATTTACGTGAAGTATTGCCTGATTTTGTAGCGGATAGTCTACGCCAAGGACTGATAGACTTCGGCAAGAAAATGAGAGGATACAGAACCAATGACGCACAAATCGTAGCGGTAGAAAGTCGCTCTAGTAGTCCTATCCGTATCCCTAGAGAACGTGATACACTACG
>JBMZDS010000122.1:0-5221 GCA_049614465.1 Chitinophagales bacterium | reverse complement strand
ATTCATCCAAAACATATACCCATGGGTCTTGTGGATTGCTGGCATTCACAGCAGACAACAATGCAATCTGTGTGTTGGGTTGACTTCCATGGTCAATGCCTATTGCAATCTCATGAGTAGTGATGGTACAGGAACAAAATCTATCATCGCTTATTTGTATTGGAAAGAGACAGGCGACTTGTCCGTATGGCGAAATATCGCTACAGATGTATTGGTCATGAACCTTGACGATTTACTTTGTGTAGGGGCCAATCAAACTTTTCTCTACACTTCTGTGCTCAATAGAAACAAACATTTAATATCTGGTGATGTGATTGCAGCTATTATAGATGGCGCACAAGAATTTATGGATACCATGAATGACTATGGAGTTGACATAAAGTATTTAGGTGGTGAAACAGCAGACTTGGGAGACTCTGTACGAACAATAACGATAGATGGCTCGATGACAACTCGTATGCTACGCAATAATGTAATAGACACAAGTCAAGTCAAAGCTAGGAATGTAATAGTCGGACTGTCTTCTTTTGGAAAAGCGAAATACGAAAAAGAATATAACTCAGGAATAGGAAGTAATGGATTGACTTCGGCTCGCCATGATGTCCTAGACAAAATATATCTCAATAAATATCCGGAAAGTTATGACCCTAATACGGGTACTCAATATCTCTATGCTGGCACAAAAAAACTAACTGACCAACTCGACAACACGCCTATAAACATAGGAAAAGCATTACTCTCTCCGACAAGAACTTATGCGCCTGTTCTCAATAAAATATTGAAAGAATGTAAAGGTAATATCAATAGTATCGTACATTGTACTGGTGGTGCTCAGACAAAAGTGTTACACTTTGTTGATGGTGTAAAAATTATAAAAGACAATTTATTTGACACGCCTCCATTGTTTGATTTAATACAAAAAGAATCCAATACAAGTTGGCAAGAAATGTACAAAGTATTCAACATGGGTAGTCGTATGGAAATCTATCTTGATGAAAAAAATGCACAAAGCGTAATAGACATCGCTCAAGAGTACGGAATAGATGCACAAATCATAGGACGCGTAGAAAATGCTGAAAAAGCAAGTGTGGAAGTTCATGCTGAGCATGGTATTTTTACTTATCAGTAAAAGATAGTTGTTCTACTGAAAATAATTGGTGGTTGTCTTAATTGTTATTTCCCCTTAGAAAACAACCCTTTTATCGTAGCCACATTGAGTGGAAACTCTAAGAATACGTGTAGAAAACTCAAAAAGAATAAAGCGACAAATCCTATCTTAAAATCATACAAATAAATAGCAGAAGTAAATCCCCAAGCAACCACAATCCCGATGATTTTCTTTTGTGTTAAAGCCTTTTTCCAACCAATAATCGAAGTCTTTGAAAACCAATTGAGATAATGATAGGTATAGGCAAAAGCTAAAAATATCTGCGCTTTTATAGCCATATCTGAAATAACGGAAAAAGTCCCTTCTGTCCATCCACCAAATAAACTTACGATTTCTCTAGTAACAGAAAAAAAATTACTATCTGTCATTGCATTGATATCGTAGTCTGAGAGTGTATATGTACTTCCATCTATATCCCATATCATAATCAAAAACGGCACTAACGCCAAGCAAATTACACTTGCTTTGCCTACTTTACTTTTCGATTTTTTGGCACCAAACCACATAAATAGCAACGTAAATAGATACACATGAATCAATGTAGGTAAGAAAACTCCTACATACAATAATGCTTTTGGTAAAAGATACGTCATTGATAACGCCAATGCAACTGAAAGTACCAAAGCGATCAACACTTGCGGTGTTTTTTGTAAAAAGAAAAGCCCAGCTGCAAAGAAAAGAGACGCAACTAAAAAAGCACCTCCATTTTGAGCTATCAATAATGCAAAATCATTCAATTGGTCTGTAGGATTATTGCCTATAAGCTGATAGATAGGATATAATGAGAATAATATCGCTACGACTACGAATCCTATCATCCATTTCTTTGATGATTTGATAAAATAGTTCTTCTCATCTAACCAGTTTATCTCTGTCAGATAATGCAATGGCCCTAGAAAAGCATAGGAAAAAAGAAACAACTTAAAAGGTAATTGAATCGCTAGTATAAGAGAAATGAAAATCAATCCAATATTGAGCCAATCTATCTTTTTCGCATCCATAGGCTCAAATGTACTATTTATTCTCTCGATTAATAATCTTATTCGTCCCAGCACCAAGACTAATTATTGTCTTCATTGCTTCTTCAGAGCGAGTGTCCAAAAACTCAATATCTTCTTTTCCCATTACAAAAACATATCCATTGGTAGGATTGGGAGCAGTAGGAACAAAGACGACATATTTTTCATCATCTAATTCATCAGTGACAAATCCAATCATTTTAGATTTATCACCAAAAGGTCTTACCATTACAACCTGTGAAAAAGGCGTTTTTTCGTTTCCAATAAATTGCTTGACGGTTTCTTTTATAGTCGAATACAATGGCAGCTTGGATAGCCAAGTCTCTTCCACCCAGCTAAATATATTATTGCCAAATTGGGTACGTACAACTAAGCCTATCATAAAGCATAGCGCAATAATAATCCCAAAGGCAGATAATTTTATTAGTGCAGTATTCCATTGTGCAGGAAATAAAGAAACTATAGGCTCTAAAAAACCACTAATCAAACCAACTATCCAATTGGCGAGTAAAAAGAATATAGCGATAGGTAGTATAACCACTACCCCACCAATAAATGTGGTCGCTATGAAACTTTTAAATTTACTCATCGTAAGTTATCTTCAGTTTGCTAGATTTCGGGTGTGCCTGACAAGTCAAAATATAACCCGCAGCAACTTCCTTATCAGTCAAAGCATCTCTGTCATCCATGTGTACGCTTCCTTCTACGAGTTTGGCTCTACATGATGTACATGCGCCTACCATACAAGCAAATGGAGGATCTACATTAGCATCCAAAGCTGCGTCTAACACATTTTCGTCATCTTTCATCGTGAAAGTGTGGTGCGTGCCATCATAAGTCAACTCTACTGTGCTCGTTCCATCAAAATTTTCATCACTTCCAGTTCCGACATCTACAGCTTGTTTACTATCTTCTGATTTTTCGGTAAAATACTCACGATTGATTTTATCTGACGAGATTCCTAAAGTAGCTAATGATTTGCCCACATTATCCATCAATCCGCCTGGTCCACACATATAGAACACAGATTTTTGGAAATTCAAATCTGTATGTTCACGTAGTAGCTTCAGACACATATCTTCGGTCATTCTTCCTTCTACAAATGGCAATTCTTCTACAGATTTTTTACCAAAACCTAAGAATCCACCTTTTTTGACTGGCTGATCAAAGACATGCACCATCTTAAACCTATCAGTATTGTCTTTTGCGATTTGAGTCAGTTCATTTTTGAAAATAACAGCATCACTATTGTAGTTCGCAAAGAATAAAGTGATTTTACTTTTTGGTTCAGCTTTCAATACTGACTTCAAAATAGAAAACAAGGGCGTAATTCCACTTCCTCCACCAAAAAGAATATAGTGATTTTCATTAGCAGCATCCATTTCTGCCTTGAAATTACCCATAGGAGACATTGCCTCTAAAACATCTCCATCTTTTGCTTTTTGATTGAAATAAGTAGATACTTTTCCACCTTTTACCTCTTTGATAGCAATCGTAGGTTCTTCGTCTAAATACGTACTAGAGCAAAGTGAATAAGAACGATTACATTCTTCACCATTTACATCTATCTTGAAAGTAATGTACTGTCCTGCCGTATATTGAAAATCATTTTTCAAATCAGTAGGAATATCTAACACTACAGAAACCGCATCTTTAGTTTCTCTATTTACTTTTTTTATCTTAATTGTATGGAACATATATCTTATTCTTTCTTATTTGTATTAGCAAAAATGGTCAAAAACTTGCTTCAAATGTGTAGCAATCGCTTCTGCATTATTTCCCTCTATCTGGTGACGCTCTATAAAATGAACGAGTTTTCCTTCTTTAAACATCGCCATACATGGAGAAGATGGCGGATAAGGTGCCATAAACTCTCTAGCTTTATTGGTCGCATCTCCGTCTACACCTGCAAATACTGTTACTGCATTTGTCGGCAATTTTTCATTTTGCATAGCAACTTTTACTGCTGGGCGAGCTGCTCCTGCTGCACATCCACAAACAGAATTCACCACTACGAAAGTTGTTCCTTCTTGATTTGCCATTGCTGCTTCTACTTCTTCTGTTGTTGTCAATTGCTGAAAACCGATTGCTGTCAAGTCTTCTTTCATTGGTGCTACTAATTCTGGTGGATACATATTTTTGTTATTAGATGTTAGTATTTAGATATTAGTACTGAGTACTATTTTTATTCAATTTAAAAAATTACATAAATCCGAGTTCGAGCTGTGCTTCTTCGCTCATCATTTCTTGATTCCATGGTGGATCGAAAACTAACTCGACACATGCATCTGTAACTCCGCTCACTCCTGCTACTTTGTCTTCAACTTCTTGAGGTAACGAACCTGCTACAGGACAAGCTGGAGATGTCAATGTCATCACCACTTCTACATTTCGTTTATCGTCAACATTTATCTCGTATATCAATCCAAGTTCGTAGATATCTACAGGGATTTCTGGGTCAAAAATAGTCTTTATCGCTTCGATAATCGCCAATTTCAATTCATTTTTATCTCTTAAAGTGTCGCTCATTATAGCAGAATGTATTTTCTTTATGCAAAATTACCATTTTCATTAGTAATAGAATAGCTTTTGGAATTAAAACAACAAGAATTAACGTATGAATTATTATTTCATCACAGGAACAAGCAGCGGAATAGGGAAAGCATTGGTAGAAAATCTAGTCAAAACCGATAGCAATAAAATAGTAGGCTATGCTCGAAGAAAAAGTATAACACATTCTCAATATTGCCATCAAGTTATTGACTTATCAGATATTAATGCTGTACAACAACTAACATTCCCTGCACTAGAAAAAGCAGATAAAATCGTTTTGATAAACAATGCGGGAACGTTAGGAGACATTAAACACTTTGGAGATATAGATACAAAGGATTTAGTGCAGGCATTAAATGTAAACACGACTTCTTTAGCGATAATGACAAATACTTTCATCAAGGAATATCAGGATATTGACTGTAAAAAAATTATCATTAATATTTCATCGGGTGCGGCAAGTAGTCCTTATGATGGGTGG
>JBMZDS010000121.1:0-5232 GCA_049614465.1 Chitinophagales bacterium | reverse complement strand
ACTTTTACAGAAAGCGGTTCGCCTTTTATCATCAATCTGTCTTGCCTTGCTGCTGGAAAATACGGGATCAAAACGCTGATTTTTTCAATAGCCATTCTTTGCAAAGCATCAATCGCTAATAAAAGCAGACCAAAATCATTGAATGAATTGATTCTGTGTGTAATGGTCACTTCATTCGAATCAATTTTATCTAGAATTTTAATGTGTGGTTCACCTCCAGAGAAAACAAAACTTTCAAAATTGATTACTTTTTCTGTTGTGTAAGGCTGAAATGTATTATCTAAATTGAGTATCATTTGCGTTAATTTTACGCAAATATACATTCATTTCTATAATCAGCAAATTTATTGCGTTATTTTTACGCAAACTTAATTTCAAAATGGAATCCATCTTGTTCAAGTTGCTTATATTTATTTTGATTGAAACGAAATAATTTAGCAGGTCTGCCACTTTTTGAACTTTGCATTTTATCAGTTTCTACTAAAATATCGAAGCCTAAAATCTTTTTCCTAAAATTTCTCCTATCAATTTTTTCTCCCAAAATAGTTTGGTACAAATTTTCTAAATCAGAAAAAGGGAATTCTTTACTTAATAATTCAAATCCTATAGGCTGATAATTGATTTTTGCCTTTAATCTTTTCAATCCTTTTTCAATGATTTCATTATGATCAAATGCAAGTTTTGGAATATCATCAATAGAAAACCACTGTGCATCTTTTGCATCTGTGTCTGCTTTCAATTGATAATTTTTAGGATTGAGCAAGGCTAAATAAGCCACAGAAACTACTCGCTTTCTATAATCACGATTGATGTCTCCAAAAGAATATAATTGTTCAAAATAATTGACTTTTACGCCAGTTTCCTCTTTGATTTCTCTCAAAACTGCTTCATCAAGTGTTTCTTCTTTTCGGACAAATCCGCCTGGAAGTGCCCATTTATCTTCTTTTCCGCCAAACTTTTGCTGGATTAGCAATACTTGCAATTGTTTGTGTGTATAGCCAAATACAACTCCATCAACGGCTAAAAATATATCTTGTGAAAATGACATTTATGCGTATAGTTTACGCAAAAATAAGAAAGATAATGCGGAACAAGAATGATTTACAATTAAACATCCAAATCAGGTCTTCGTTCTTGCGTACGCTTGATTGACTGTTCGTATCGCCATTCATGGATTTTGGGTTCATTGCCTGATGTCAATATCTCTGGCACTTTCATTCCTTTCCAGTCAGCAGGACGGGTATACACTGGTGGCGCTAGCAAATCATCTTGAAAAGAATCAGATAATGCAGAAGTCTCATCATTCAGTACTCCTGGCAATAATCGTCCGATAGAATCAACCACTACTGCTGCTGCTAATTCTCCTCCTGAAAGGACATAATCTCCTATTGAAATTTCTCTAGTGACATATTTTTCTCTGATGCGCTCATCTATGCCTTTGTAGTGTCCACAGATAATGATTAGATTTTTTTTGAGTGAAAGGTGATTGGCTATTTTTTGATTGTATCGCTCACCATCAGGTGTCATATAGATAACTTCATCATAATTATCTTTTTTCAATAAATCTTCGATACAATTAGCCAGTGGTTCACACATCATCACCATTCCTGCTCCTCCCCCAAATTGGTAATCATCTATTTTCTTATACCCACCAATACCGTAATCACGTATATTGATACACTGTACGTCTAATAAGCCTTTATCTTTTGCTCGCTGCATAATAGAATGAGCAAAAGGGCTTTCAAGCAAATCAGGTACGGCTGTAATAATGGATATTTTCATTTTCTTATCTTTTTTCACGTAATCCCGATAGCTATCGGAACACAAAGGAGTATATTCTTCTTTTACAATAAAAAATGCAAAATGGAGAACTTTAAAACTAAACAAAGATAAAACTGAAAATATTAAAATCCTACTTGATACTGCATAGTAAATGTTCTAGGAGCTTCTAAGATACCAGGTCGCTGCATATATTGTGCATTGAATACGTTCTTAGCGACAAAAGCAAGCTTAGATTTTTCATTGATTGCAAAACCTATACGTGCATCAAAAGTAAAATATCCAGTATCATTAAGCTCTCTATAATCACTAATTCCCAAAACACCTCTTGTTATGGGTATATTTATCATGTTGCTCACATAAATAGCAGATATTCCTAGTGTGAATTTTTCAATTGTACTTTCTATATCAGCCTTAAAATTATGCTTACTACGATAGTCCAAATACTCATAAGTATCTGGATAGTTTGTGATTCGATCGTCTGATGGATTTTTCAAAATAGGATGTATCCATGTGTATCCCACCAAAAATCGTAAAGGATATCCCAATAATTTTCCTTGTCCCATAGCAGATGTTTCTATACCTGCTATTGTCGCATTATCTAAGTTTTGAGCTTGTACTGCCAATCCTGTACCAGGTGATGAATAGGGTACAAAATCTATCAAATCAACATACTTTGTATAAAATCCTGCTAGATCAAAAAATCCTTGCCATTGTCCTACTTTTACTCCTTGTTTGATTCCTACTTCAGCACTCCATCCTGCTTCTGGGATTAGATTTGGATTTGAAACAACCTGCAAACCTCTTTTTGTATCAATAAAATACTCATTGATTGTAGGAATTCTAAATCCTTGTCCAAAACCTGCTCTCAGATAGGTTCCCTTTACTATTTCATAATTCATTCCAAATCGAACCATTGGCTTTACAGGAGATGTAATGTCTTTTTTAGCAAAAAGATTAAAAAATTGGAGTTTATTCTCAGGAGTAATACTATCTACTTGATTGTACTCAATACGTAATCCTCCAGAAAATGTCAATTTATCAAAAAATTTCTTTTCAGCTTGTACAAATACTCCTGCACTATACGCTTTATGACTAGCTTCATCAAATGTTTCTCCTTGTGCAGTTGTATACGAAAGCTGTGTACCTGTGATAAGATTTAACCCTTTTCCTTTATCTGTTTTTGTAAAAAGATATTCTCCGTAAATATGATTAGTTTTTACCGATTCAAATCCAAAATTAGTAGACTGATTGTTGTAATATCGAGTATTGATAGCATGTTTATTGCCTTTCTTACTATAGTATGAAAAGAAAGGTGATACTGATATTCTACGATTGACATAGTCTGTACGGATATCTGGGACCCCTACATTGGCAGGATCTGACGGGATGAGTGACATACTATCCAAGCCACTCCACAAGAAGAACTGTCCACCTTCTTCATAGACAAAATTCCATGCTGTACCAATCGTCAAACCTTCGATTTTATCCGAAATATGACGCATTTTACCATTGACACGAAACCTATCTATTTCATTGTCTTTTCTAAATGACTGGTCATGTCGATAATGTGCTCCCACTACCAAATCTAACTTATCAAAACGCTGACGATGCTCATATGTAGTATTGAAAAACAAAGGCAAATGATTTTCTTCTTCCCACCACCAGTTAGGATTCACCATTCGGTGCTCTCTATCATTCTTTGATTTAATCAGATTGGCATCAAACTTATTGTAAACACCTATTCCTGTTGTTATTTTTCGCACAGGGATACTATCTTTTGCCCATGCAGTGCGAAAATTGATAATTCCATTGAGGGCAGAAGAACCATAAAGTGCAGAAGATGCTCCTTTGATAACTTCAACTTGTTGGATGTTTTCGAGTGGAAGTGTTTCCATAAATATCCCGCCATTTTCAGGACTAAGTTGTGGAACACCATCTACTAAAAATAATACTCGACTAGATGCTGTACTAGACCATCCACTTCCGCCTCTGATACTAGGGCTTTCCCCTAGCTGCGTGTAGCCTGGTACTTTATTAAGTACTTCTCCTGCCTGTGCGGCATTACTTTCTATCAATTCGGATGAGACTACTTCTATTGAAATGACTTCTTCTCCATATGCTTTTTCATATTTCCCTCCTGTGACTGTTACTATCTCGAGTTCATTTTCATTAGAAAGCAATTGTGCATTTAAAGTGTATGTTTCGCCTACACTTACAGTTACCTCTTCAATCTTTTTCTCTTTTCCGATATAAGAGAAAAGTATGTAGTAAGTGCCTGCTGGCACAGATATGGTATAATTTCCATTAAAATCTGTTTGCGCTGCCCAGCCTTGAGCAACATCCACAACTGCATTGGCTCCATACAAAGCTTCACCATCTTCATCTGTAAGTGTGCCTTGTATAGTTCCATTTTGTGAGAAACTCAATTGAACAAATACAAGAAAGAGAAGAAAAATAAAAAATCTCATCATTAATCAGTTTAGGATACAAAAATAGGGACAAGCTATTGAAAACTTATCCCTACAAATGTATTAGTTATTAAGATGTGTAAAGTCTATGATTCGTTATTCGGACTTTTTCTTCTTTGTATTTCCTTTAAAACTGTAATTGAACTGTAATGCAAAACTCATAGGATCACCCAATAGAGATGGACGAATTGCATAGGTCAGATTCAATAAATTTTTTCCAACCAATGAAAGCTTTGCATTATCATTAAAATTGTATGCAATACGAGCATCTATAAGTGTAGTACCTCTTCCATCATATTTTTCACGATATCGTTTAAGTCCTGAAAAAGCAGTCGTATTAACTACAGACTCAATACTCTCTATACCACCTACTGCAGGCTGTATTTCTTCAGGTATTTCCTCAGTAAACAACTCACTTACAAATAAATAATCAATATTTTGCATCCAAGATCTATACTGTACACTTATTCCAAAATCTGCTTTTTTGTATGAAGATGAAATATCTAACATAAAAGTATGCTTGCTTCTATATTTCAAAACATTTTCATTGGATGATGATGCACCTGCATATGTTTTAGCGCCTCCATTTGTAGCATCTAATCCTGTCAATAATTCTACAGCACCAGCACCAGGAGCTATTTCCTCTCCTTCTGTATTAATATAAGTAAGTTCATCATCCCAATTAAGTGCTATTGGATTAACGTATGTGTATCCTGCCAATATATTAAGAGGTACTTTACCTATTTTTCCTTGAGATCCTCCAGCTATTTCAATCCCTAAAATACGTGTTTCGCCTACATTTTGAGATGAAAAACCAAGTCCTAAATCTTCAATATTACCGTCAGCTATAAATGCAAATAAATCTTGCTCCCCAAATGCACCAAAATTAAATTCCATCATGTCATTATATTTACTAACAAAAAATGAAAAATCTGCATACGCGCCCCAATTTTTTCCAACTTTAAAGCCTTGTTTAATACCT
>JBMZDS010000120.1:3243-5252 GCA_049614465.1 Chitinophagales bacterium | reverse complement strand
TCACTAATCTGCGTGACATTTTAGATGCCGTTATTACATTATTTCAAGAGCGAAAAGATGTACGACTACAATTTGAGACGACAATTACCAATGCTACAATATTTGCAGATAAAAATCAATACATCTCTGTTTTCAACAATCTAGTCAAGAACGCTATACAAGCAACTGATGAAAATCAAGATAAGATCATCACTGTAAGACTAAAACAAGAAGATAATTTTTATCAGATACGTATCGAAGACAATGGCGTAGGCATACCAGAAAATATGCATCACAAAGTTTTTGTCCCAAATTTCACGACAAAATCATATGGTACTGGTTTAGGATTAGCTATTTCCAAAAACATCATTGAAAATTCAGGTGGGAATATTTGGTTTGAATCTATAGAAGGTGAAAGCACGACATTTTATGTACTTATTCCTCATTACAAATTGTAATAAGATGAATATAGATCATAAAAGTTTAAAGAACAATGAGCAACTCAGGAAATCCAAACAAAATCAAATTTCAAAGGATTTCAATACTGGATTTCAACAAAAGAAATGGCTTCACAATCATCAACGTGAAGAAGAACAAAATAAAACAACGATTCAAACCTTTAAAAGTATTGGATTAATATTGTTCTTTATGATTTTAATAGCTGCTCTCATGTATATAATATTAGCTTGGTGATATTCAGTGTGACTTTCCTATGACAATTTATTATTGCATTTTTTGTATCTTACAGAAAGATATAAAATAAGACTATGTCTTTTGGTAGCCCTTCAACTTCAGTAAAAAATAATCGTGCATTGCTCAAGCGAAAGCACAGAGGGAAAAGTCATGGCTACAAATACGGCAAAAATCAAAAAGGATTGCGATTCAAAAAACTCAGTCCTGAAGAACAAAAAGTAGTAGATGCTAATACGAGAAGAATAGAAAAAAGAAATCGTGATAGAAAATATACGCTTATCGTCATATTAATATTGACATTGACGGCTATCGCAGTATGGACAATCACAAATTAATAATTAAAAAAATAAATCCTTATGGGTGGAGGTGGCTACATATCGAGCATGAATACAACCCTGAAAAACAATAGGGCATTATTACGTAGCAAAAATAAAAGAGAAGAACGGAGAGGAAAGTATTACAAAATCAAGAAGAAAAAGCCTTTACAATTTCATCAGCTTAACGAAAAAGAACGTCTAGTCGTTATCAAAAATAGAGAGCGAATAGAAAAGGCTATACGTTGGCGTATTATTACGACCATTATCGTACTCATTGCTTTTTTAGCTGTGCTTTTTTTAGCTTTATATTAGTTCAAGATTATATGAGCTGCTATCGTACAACATATATTTATACCAAATAGGTTATAGCAAGATTGTTATCTTTGCAACGCAAAAAAACAATCTCATGAAAAAAATCACTTTATTTAGTCTTTTAGCAAGTTTAATTTTTATCGCTTGTGAAAACACAAATACAACTTCTACTGAAAACAATACTTTCTCAGAAGAAGAAATAGCTGACGAGACTCTTCAATTCAATACTGCGATGGATAGTCTTTATGATGCAGGTACAGCTATGTCTCCAATATCTCAAGCCTATCTAGGTATCAAAGATAGATATGACGAATGGGATATCAACAATGATAGCATGTCTCTTGTTTATCATGAGATGGAGGTAGAGCAAGTAGCGTTTATCAAAGACAATTTCAATTTTGATAAACTAGATGCACAAGGTAAAATCACTTACCGCCTTTTTGTCAATGACACAGAAGAGTCTATCGCCAATTTTGACTGGCGTTTTCACAACTATCCTATCAATCAAATGTTTGGTACACATAGTTGGATTCCTAGTTTTATGATGAGCATACATACGATAAGCGACAAAAGTGATGCTGAAGCATGGTTAACTCGTTTTTCTAAAATAGATGTAAAAATTGATGAATTGATAGTCAATCTAGAGACAAGAAAAGAAATGGGTATTATCGCTCCAAAATTTGTCTATCCACACATTATACGTGATTG
>JBMZDS010000120.1:0-3233 GCA_049614465.1 Chitinophagales bacterium | reverse complement strand
ACCTAATCGCTGGCGAAGGAGAAGAGCATGTAATGATAGCAGATTTCAAAATGGATCTAGACGCGTTAGAAGATATTTCTACGGAAGAAAAAGATGCTATGATAGCAGAAGCTAGTGCATTGTTGGAAGAAAATTTCAAACCTGCATACAACAAATTGATTGACTACGTCACAGAATTGGAAACAATAGCAACTGACGAAGCAGGTGTATGGAAATTGCCAAATGGAGACGATTATTATCAAGTTGCACTCAAAAGAACAACTACTACAGAATATACTCCACAAGAGATATTTGATATCGGAATGAGCGAAGTAGAGCGTATTCATGGTGAAATGGAAAAAATAAAAGAACAAGTAGAATTTGACGGAACGTTACAAGAGTTTTTTACTTTTATGCAGACTGATGAGCAGTTTTACTATCCTGATACAGATGAAGGTCGTCAGGCATATCTTGATGCTAATATAGAATTGATCGACTCGATGAAAGCACGTCTTGATGAGTTATTCATCACAAAGCCAAAAGCAGAATTAGTCATAAAAAGAGTAGAAGAATATAGAGAATTATCTGCCGGAATTGCTTTTTATCAAGGACCCGCTATAGATGGAAGTCGCCCAGGTACTTACTACGCCAACTTGAGCAATATGGAAAACATGCCAAAATATGAGATGGAAGCACTTAGCTATCATGAAGCTATACCTGGACACCATATGCAGATATCTATCGCACAAGAATTAGAAGGCTTACCAAGATATCGTACACAAGGAACTGGCTACACATCTTATTCGGAAGGATGGGGATTGTACTCAGAGTATATCCCAAAAGAATTAGGATTCTACACAGATCCGTATTCAGACTTCGGACGTTTATCAATGGAACTTTGGAGAGCATGCCGCCTAGTAGTAGATGCAGGTATTCATAGCAAACAATGGACGAGAGAAGAAGGGATTGCTTTTTATGTTGAAAATACACCTGCGCCAGAAGATGATTGTATCAAAATGGTAGAACGACATATTGTAATGCCAAGTCAAGCTACTGCATATAAAATTGGAATGCTGAAAATTTTAGAATTGCGTAAAAAAGCAAAAGATGCTCTAGCTGATAAATTTGATATTCGTGAGTTTCATGAAGTAGTATTGACCAATGGTCCTGTGCCGCTCAATGTACTAGAAGAACTCGTAGATGAAATGATAAATCAATAAGAAAGAAAAATTGAATTAAAACGAGATAATTTAGATAATAAACCATATCTTTGCCGTCCGTTTAGAAACAGTGAAATACAAAAGCAATGAAAAGAACATTTCAACCATCAAGAAGAAAACGTAAAAATAAACATGGATTTCGTGAAAGAATGGAATCTAAGAATGGACGTAAAGTATTGGCTCGTAGAAGAGCAAAAGGGCGTAAAAAATTGACAGTTTCTGACGAAAGAAGACTTAAATAAGAATACTCCTTCCTTTACTTTTTCACGCAGTGAGCGTCTAAAAAGCAGAAAAATTATAGCTTCTCTTTTCCGAAAGAGGAGCTATTTTAATTCCACTCCTTTAAGAGTATATTACATCAATTCTACTGAAAAAGAATACAATCAAGTCGCTTTCTCTGTCCCTAAAGCAAAGTTCAAGCGAGCGGTAGATAGAAATCTACTCAAAAGAAGAATGCGTGAAGCATATCGATTGAACAAAAATCTATTATCCACTAACAACAATCGAACTTATTCTATAATGTTTGTGTTTCTATCTAAAGAAATAGAATCTTTTGAGAAAATTGAAGCTGCGACTATCCAGCTTATCAAAAAAATAGCTAATTTAGCCTAAAATGTCCTTAATACTCTGCATAGAAACTGCCACAAAAACATGTTCTGTAGCTTTAGCTAAAGATGGTAAATGTATCGCCAATATAGAAGAGCATGATATACAATCACATGCAGGAAAACTGACAGAATTTATCCAAGAAGCAATGCGTCTCACATCATACAAAATGAGTGATTTGAATGCTATCGCAATAAGTATAGGACCAGGTTCATATACAGGACTACGAATAGGATTGAGTGCAGCAAAAGGATTGTGCTATAGTCTTGACATACCACTTATATCCATCAATACATTGCAAGGATTAGCAGCAGGAATGATAAAAGAGGATGACAAACAAGATATCTATATTCCATGCTTTGATGCGAGAAGAGATGAAATATACTATGCTGTTTATGATAAGAACTTGCAAGAAATAGAACCTGCACAACCACATATCTTATCAGAAAATTCTTTTTTCAATTACAGTAATAAAAACACTCTAATTGCTGGATCTGGTACTGACAAGACACTAAAGGCCATAAATATACCAAATAAATTTAAAAAGAATTTTTCTATAATAACTACCAAAAATTTGGTAGAAATTAGTGAAAATTTATATAAAAAGAGTATTTTTGCAGACGTAGCTTATATAGAGCCACAATATTTGAAACCTTTTATTGGAACGAAACCGAAACAACATATTTAACTAACCTAAAAAAAATAGACTAAAATGGGATACAGTGTAAAAAAAGTAACTGACGTAATTGTCAAAGACAATGACGGAAAAAATCAAATTGTATTGAGAGCAAACCTCTTAAAAAATGCATCTTTGACATTAAGAGCAATCAACCACCCTTTGAGAAAAGGAATCGTTGATTACTTAGAAGAAAACGGAGAAAAAACAGTAACAGAAATATACGTAAAATTGAGAACAGAGCAATCTGTAGCATCTCAGCATTTAGCGATTTTGCGTAAAGCAGAATTATTAAATACACGTAGAGATGGAAAATTCATCCACTATACAATCAACAGAGACAGATTCAAGCAAGTAGCAGGAATTATAGAAGATTTAGCGTAATCTTTTATTTTACATATAAACATTTAAAAAGCGGATACTTTGTACAAAGTATCCGCTTTTAATTTCATAAGTAGAAACTACTAATCTTTACCTTAAAATAGTCAAATTACCTTTAACTACTTCTTCTTTACCATCACCTAGATTCTTGATGTAAGTCGCTACATAGATATATGTTCCTATCTCTACTTCTCTTCCTTTGTACATCCCATCCCAGCCATCTTCTGAATCTGTAGTATAATAAATAAGTTCGCCCCATCTATTGTATACCCCTAACTCAAATGATGAAAAGCCTTCCTCACAAGTAGTCACTATTCTAAATACATCATTCTTCCCACTTGCATCTGGACTAAAGCCTGTAGGTGCCAAGA
>JBMZDS010000119.1:0-5265 GCA_049614465.1 Chitinophagales bacterium | reverse complement strand
TGCTTTAGTCGGGATAGTCCAAACGTCTCCATTATCTTCATTGAAGTCATGATAATCTCTAAATACTTTCGGATACAATTTGAAAGAAAGAAAATCTAAGAAATTGCGATGTTTGCCAAATTCTTTTTGGAAAACCTTAAATTCTTTATCAAAATCTATCGGCTGCATATGTGCATTTGGTCTGTCTGTGTAAGGAGCGACATCTTTCAAGACTATTTTTTGCAATGCGGATGGAAATCCTTGATACGGTTGTCCCAAATCTCCTTTAAAGAAATTAATCACAGAATCAGGAAATGAAATATCTTTTCCCTTTTCCAAAATATCTTGCTCCGTATAGCCATTGGTCGTCATGAACATCGCCATATCGCCTACCACTTTAGACGAAGGAGTTACTTTTACAATATCTCCAAATAGTTTATTGGCAATTTCATAGTTTTGTTTGATGGTTTCAAATTTATCTTCAATACCTAATCCTCTCGCCTGCGGACGAAGATTAGAATACTGTCCTCCAGGGATTTCATGCTCATAGACTTGTGCTGTTCCTGCCTTCAATTCTGTTTCAAAAGGATAATAATACTCTCGTACATCTTCCCAATAGTTAGAATACTCATTCAGTTTTTGCAAATCCATTTTACACTCACGCTCATGCCCTTGCAACATAGCAGCAATGGCGTTAAAATTGGGCTGTGAAGTCAATCCACTCATACTACTCAATGCGACATCCAAGGCATCTACGCCAGCTTCGATTGCCTTGAGATAAGTAGCAGATTGTACCGATGAAGTATCATGCGTATGCAAATGAATAGGAATATTGACTACTTGCTTCAATTCTGTGATCAATTCTTGTGCAGCAAAAGGCTTGAGCAATCCTGCCATATCTTTTATCCCTAAAATATGTGCGCCCATATCTTCGAGTTTTTTCGCCAAATCAATATAATATTGAAGTGTATATTTTTGTTCATTTTTGTGTTGAAAATCTCCTGTGTAGCAGATACAAGCCTCCGCCAAAGATGCCGTTCTTTCTCTCACTGCTTTGACACTTACGGCTAGTGACTCCGTCCAATTGAGCGAATCAAATATTCGAAAAACATCCATACCATTCTCGGCAGATTTTTCAATGAATTTTTCTACCAAATTATCGGGATAAGCGGCATAACCTACGGCATTACTGCTACGAATAAGCATTTGTGTCAAAACATTGGGCATCGCTGCTCGCAACAATTGTAGTCGTTTCCATGGATCTTCCTTCAAAAATCGAAGACAAACATCATATGTCGCACCACCCCATATTTCCATAGAGAAAACTTCGGGATGATTTTTGGCAAAACTCTCCGCTACGGCTAACATATCTTTGGTTCGGACACGTGTTGCCAGCAGAGACTGATGGGCATCTCTGAATGTTGTATCCGTGTACAAAATCTGCTTATTATCTTTCATCCACTGACTAAACTTATCAGGTCCTAATTCGGTCAAAATTTGCTTTGTTCCTTTTGGGAAATCACCATATTTATCAAAACTCGGGATTTTAGGAATTCTGAATTGTTTATCTGCGTCTACATATTTTACGTCAGCATTTCCATTGACAATCGTATTTGCCAAATAAGTTAAGGCTTTCGTTCCTCTATCTTTTCGTTTCCAAAAATCAAACAATTCTGGATGTGTTTCTATAAATCCTACATTCTGATTTCCTTTGACAAAAACGGGATGCTTTATTACATTTTGCAAGAAAGGAATATTGGTTTTTACGCCTCTTACTCTAAATTCTTTTAAAGTACGTTCTAGTCGTTCTGAAGCACCCTTGAGTGTACGCCCCCAAGCGGAAACTTTGACTAGCATTGAATCAAAAAATGGAGAAATCGTTACCCCAGGATATGAACTTCCTTCATCAAGACGAATCCCCATACCTGCTGCATTTCTATATGCGATAATAGTCCCATAATCTGGTGTAAAATTATTGGCAGCGTCCTCTGTAGTAATTCGACACTGTATAGCAAATCCATTGATAGACACGTCACTTTGATCGTGAATAAAAATGCCTTTACTCGATAATTTTTCACCATCTGCTATCAATAGCTGAGAACGGACAATATCTATTCCTGTAATTTCTTCAGTAATTGTATGTTCTACTTGAATTCTAGGATTGACTTCTATAAAATAAATGTTCTCCTCTGCATCTACCAAAAACTCTACTGTACCTGCATTGTTATAATTGACATGACGCGCGATTTTCAATGCATGATTGTATAACTTGTTCTTTGTTTCTTCTGATAAAGACGAGCAAGGGGCTACTTCTACCACTTTCTGAAAGCGTCTCTGGACACTACAATCACGCTCATACAAATGAACAATATTGCCATGATTATCTCCTAATATTTGCACTTCGATATGCTTTGGATTTTCTACATATTTTTCTAGGAAAATAGTATCTATTCCAAATGCTTTTTTCGCTTCACTTTTTGCTTCAGTATATGCTTTTGTCAATTCATCTTCACTACGAACTACACGCATACCCCTACCTCCGCCACCAGCAGCAGCTTTTACCATAATAGGAAATCCTATACGCTTGGCTTCACTCAATACTTCTGTAGTAGAAACTAAATCTATCTGATTATCCTCTATGACAGGCACTTCTACCTCTCTCGCTATAGTTTTGGCAGCGACTTTATCGCCTAGCTTATCCATTACTTCTGGCTCTGGCCCTACAAATGTGATACCTGCTGCTCTACATTTTGTGGCAAACTCTACATTCTCTGACAAAAATCCATAGCCCGGATGTATAGCATCTATTTTTTTGTGAACAGCTAATTGAATAATCGTATCAATATCCAAATATGGCTTTAATGGCTCATCTTCATTGCCTACCAAATAGGCTTCATCAGCTTTATAGCGATGCAATGAATATCGATCCTCATGTGTATACAAAGCGACAGTTTGGATGCCCAACTCTGTAGCAGCTCTAAAAATACGGATAGCGATTTCTCCTCTATTGGCGACTAAAAGACGTTTGATATTGTTCATTATTAGATTGAAATTAAGTAAACTACTGAAAGTCTGCAAGATACATTTTTGAGAAAAGAATCCCTAGCATTTAATTTACTTTTTTAAAACAAAAACGACTGATGATTCATTATCATCCAAAACAGATAAAGAGATATAATTTTCACGTTTTTTAATTTTAAGGGAACGAAAAATCAATCGTTTTATGTTACTTTTGCAGTACAATATTTAAAACAACACTAAAATAGAATAGATATGGCATTAACATTTAAAGATGCTACTTTCCAAGAGGAAGTAATGAGCAGTGACAAATTGACAATAGTAGATTTTTGGGCAGAATGGTGTGGACCATGTATCGCATTAGGCCCAACTATCGATGCACTACATACAGAATATGAAGGAAGCGTAAACATAGGAAAACTAAATGTAGACGAAAATCCTGAAACTGCAGGACAGTTTGGCGTACGTAGTATTCCTACTATCATTTTTGTAAAAAATGGTGAAGTAGTAGACAAACTCATTGGAGGACAATCAAAACAAGCATTTGTTGAATTGATAGAAAAGCACAAATAATAGTTTTATCCTAAAAATTTGAGCCACTTTCCTTGTTAGGTTAGTGGCTTTTTTTATTTACTTTTGACAATTATGGCGATTTACAATCTATCGGAAATACAACAAATTAAAAATATTCCTTTTTTAGCGAAGCAAGTCGTAGAAGGATTTATCGTAGGAATGCACAAGAGTCCTTTTCATGGATATAGTGCTGAATTTGCAGAGCATAAAGTCTATAATGTAGGAGAAAGCACCAAAAATATAGACTGGAAAGTATTTGCTCGTACCGAAAAACTCTACACAAAAAAATATGATGAAGAAACCAATCTTCGGTGTCAAATCGTAATAGATGGTTCATCCTCTATGTACTATCCTACTAAAGATGTTCCTGTCAATAAAATGAAATTTTCTGTGCTATGTGCAGCTGGTCTTATCGAACTTTTGCGCAAGCAAAGGGATGCTGTAGGATTGAGCATTTTCAAGCAAACCGTAGAGACACATACCAAAGCAAAATCAAATGCTATTCATGTCAATATGCTATACAATCATATTGAAAATCTAATAGCAGACAACTCGCTCAATACTACTGCTGCCACTGCCGATGCGCTTCACGAGATAGCAGAGCAAATACATAAACGCTCGCTAGTCATTATTTTTAGTGATATGCTGTACAATGGCAATCATGAAGAAATATTTGATGCGATGCAACATCTCAAACATAATAAACATGAAGTTGTACTATTTCACGTAGTAGACAAAAAACATGAAATAGATTTTGATTTTGAAAACCGTCCTTATCTTTTTGTAGATATGGAAACTGGCTCAGAAGTAAAACTACATGCCAATCAGGTCAAAGATAAATACGTGACTGCTATGGAAAAATTTGAGTCGACACTCAAGATGAAATGTGTACAAAACGGCATTGATTTTGTAGCTGCGGATATCAATAAAGGGTTTGACCAAGTACTGACTCCTTATCTTTTGAAAAGAACCAAAATGATATAAATCATGAATAAAGTTTTAGCGGTTATTCGACAATTTATTAAGAATCAATTTAGCCTTGCGCAAGATACGGAGCGTGAGTTTGAGATTATAGATGCCATCAAAAAAGGCGTTCCTTTTAGAGGAATCAATCTTTATACTTTGATATTTGCTGTTTTGATTTGTTCGGTTGGACTCAATGTCAATTCAACAGCCGTAATTATAGGAGCGATGCTTATATCTCCATTGATGGGACCTATCATGGGGCTTGGATTAGGTGTTGGCATCAATGACTTTGATCTAATGAAAAAAGCAGGTAAAAACCTAGCTTTAGCTGTAATATTCAGTGTTCTAACGTCTTGCTTATATTTTCTTATTTCTCCTATAACGGAAGTTCAGTCTGAATTGTTAGCACGTACATCACCTACAACTTTTGATGTACTGATTGCTATATTTGGAGGGCTTACAGGTGTTCTTGCTGGCTCATCGAAAGAGAAAGGAAATGCAATACCTGGAGTAGCTATTGCGACTGCTTTAATGCCTCCTCTCTGTACTGCTGGCTTTGGAATTGCTACTGCAAATTGGTCTTTTGTACTAG
The DNA here is from genome assembly GCA_049614465.1 of Chitinophagales bacterium. Lineage (GTDB taxonomy): Bacteria > Bacteroidota > Bacteroidia > Chitinophagales > UBA8649 > JBMZDS01. The sequence continues at coordinate 137 of JBMZDS010000119.1, read as the reverse complement.
GTGCTATGTACCTTTTCTTTATCAATAGTGTTATGATAAGTGTTACGACTTTAACCGTAGTAAAAATTCTAAATTTCAGACCCAAAGAATTTCTCGATAAGAAAAAAGAAACTTTCACAAAAAGAGCGATCTATTTA
>JBMZDS010000118.1:0-5304 GCA_049614465.1 Chitinophagales bacterium | reverse complement strand
ATACAGCACAATGCGCAAGTATTGGCGCAGTTGGATAGTCTATTGTCTTTTGCTTTGGTAGCGGACAAAAATGAATATTGTCGTCCAGAAATCAATGATTCGCTGATTATTGACATCAAAAATGGTCGTCATCCTGTGATAGAAGCACAATTGCCTGTAGAGCAGTCGTATGTACCCAATGATATTTTTCTCAACAATGAAGAGCAACAAATCATAATGATAACGGGACCCAATATGTCGGGAAAGTCTGCAGTACTCCGTCAGACAGCATTGATTGTGTTGATGGCGCAAATGGGATGCTACGTGCCTGCCGACAGCGCCAATATTGGTTATGTCGATAAGATTTTTACTAGGGTAGGAGCGTCTGACAATATCTCTAGTGGAGAATCTACTTTTATGGTAGAAATGAACGAAACGGCAAATATCGTGAATAATATCTCAGAGCGTAGTTTGATTTTGCTTGATGAGATAGGTAGAGGAACGAGTACGTATGACGGGATTTCTATTGCTTGGAGTATTGCAGAGTATCTGCACAATCATCCAAAGGCATCACCGAAGACATTGTTTGCTACACATTATCATGAATTGAACGAACTAGCCAACAAATACGACAGAGTCAAAAACTATAACATTGCAACCAAAGAACTAGGACAAAAAGTTATCTTTTTGCGTAAACTAGTTGCAGGAGGAAGCAAGCATAGTTTTGGTATTCATGTGGCAAAAATGGCGGGAATGCCTAACTCTATCGTAGAGCGTGCAAATGAATTGCTCAAACAACTCGAAAAGAAAAATATAGATACAGATATAGGTGAAAAAGTAAAACAAATTCCTGCTAATAATTTCCAACTGAATATGTTTGATGCTGCAGACCCTAAAGCTGCTAAACTAAAAGAAGCACTAGAGAAAATAGATATCAATACACTGACTCCTGTGGAAGCATTGATGAAGCTAAATGAACTGGTTAAATTAATCGATGATAAATAATTATGAATTAGTAATTATGAGTTATGAATTTTCATCTTTTTGTAATCCAAAATTTTATTCATGAGTGACAATATAGTTAAGAGAAAAAGTTATTTGTTTGCAGTACGAATTGTTAATTTATATAAGTTTTTAAAGGAGGGAAAGAAAGAGTTTGTAATGAGTAAACAATTGCTCCGTTCTGGCACTTCTGTAGGAGCAAATGTGAGAGAATCTGTGAATGCTCAAAGTAAAGCAGACTTTATCCATAAACTAGCAATTGCGCAAAAGGAATGTGATGAATCAATGTATTGGCTAGAGTTGTTGAATGAAACAAATTACATATCAAAAGATGCTTTTGATTCGCTATACATCGATGCCGAAGAAATATTAAAAATAATTAGAAGCATAATATTAACAACAAAGCAAAATATGAATAAGAACTCATAATTCAACATTCATATTTCATAATTTTAAAATACAATGATGGAAAACTTTACATATAGTTTGCCAATACAGGCAAGATGGAATGACTTGGATCCACTAGGACATGTCAATAATGGAATTTACATTTCGTATTTCGAACTTGGAAGAGGACGTTTTATGTTAGAAGCGAGCAAAACATGGCGCTGGGATAAACACATGTTTTTGATAGGAAACGTGACTGCTAATTTTCATAAAGAACTGAAACTACAAGATATAAATCCAACAGTTTGGTGTCGTACTAAAACGATAGGCAACAAATCTTTTGTCGTAGAATATCTAGTTACAAGTGATGCCAAAGATGGCTCGAAAGTCATCCATGCTTCAGGTGAAACGACTCAAATATTATTCGATATGTTTGCCAAGAAAACTATAGCAATAGAACCTTGGTTACGTGATGAATTGACGGCTTATGAAAAAGCAGGAACGATAAAATAGTTCTTGCTTTTTGGCATTACCTAGGTTTCAATTGTACAAATGGAATAATCATTTCCTCTAGTGAGATGCCTCCATGCTGAAACGTATCTTTAAAGTAATTGACAAATTTGTTGTAGTTATTTTGATAAACTAAATAGCTGTCTTCTTTGGTGAAAATATAACTTCCACTCAAGTTTGAACTTGGCAATTGTGCTTCTGCAGGCTTTAATACTTCGAATACGTCTTTCTTATTATAGTTGAGACTTTTACCAGTTTTGTAGCGAATATTGGTAGAAGTATGTCTGTCGCCGACACATTTTGAAGGATGCTTCACGAGCTTAGTTCCATGATCTGTTGTGATGATTATATTGACATCTTTATCTGCTAGTTTTTTCAAAGCATTGTGCAAAGGTGAGTGTTCAAACCAACTCAACGTCAATGAACGATAAGCAGAGTCATCGCTTGCCAATTCTTTTATCATATCCATTTCTGTTTTGGCATGTGATATGGTATCTACAAAATTGTAAACGATAGCGTTAAAACGATTAGTCATCAAGTTCAAAATTTTGTCTTCAAGATCTTTCCCTTTTTCAAAATTGGTTACTTTCGTATAGCTATGTTTCACATCATCTCTAAATGTACGATCTAGTAATGCTGTTAATAATTCACTTTCGTATAAGTTTTTTCCACCTTCCTCATCGTCATTTTTCCAATAGTTAGGAAAATGCTCTGATATTTCTAATGGAGTCAATCCACTAAAAATAGAGTTTCTCGCATATTGAGTTGCCGTTGGCAATATGCTGTAAAACATATCCTCTTTTACTGTTCTAAAATTATTGAGTAAAATAGGTTCTATCATTTTCCATTGGTCATAGCGAAGATTGTCTATCAAAATGAAAAAAGTAGGTTTGTCTTCTTTGATAAGATCGAAAACTTTGTTTTTCATCAGATTGTGTGAAAGGAGAGGAGCTTCTTCCTCATTTTTCATCCAGTCGATATAGTTATTGGCTATAAATTTGCAAAATTCCTTGTTGGCTTCATCTTTTTGCATAGAGAAAATATCTGCCATTTCAGAAGTGTCTGACTTATCGAGTTCGAGTTCCCAAAAAGTCAACTGTTTATACAAATCTATCCACTCTTCATGACTCATTTTATCTTGTAGTCGCATGAAAAGTTGCTGAAATTTTTGCTGATAAGCTGACTGTGTCTTTTCTCTTACTAAACGCTTGTTGTCTACTATTTTTTGTGACTTCACAGGTTTGATAAGATAATCTGTGATTTGTGAGCCGATAGCTTCTTCCATCAGATTTTCTTCTTCGTTTTTTGTTATCATCACGACAGGAAGATGCTGATTGATTTCTTTTATCTTCGGTAATGTCTCTAGGCCTGACAATCCCGGCATAGACTCATCTAAAAAGACGACATCTATTTGTTCTTCTTTTACTTTTTCTAGTGCATCTTGCCCATTAGTAACAGGGATAATATCATATCCTTTGCTTTCCAAAAACATGATTTGGGGTTTCAACAAATCTATTTCATCATCTGCCCATAGTATTTTGATCTTGCTCATAGTCTTCTTTTATATTGCGAAATTAAGATTTCCTTTCTTAAACCTATTCATCTGCCATATTATTATAGTAACTGATTGTTAATTTTTATGAAAAATAAAATTCTCTATTTGTATTATCTTTGACAGTCTAAACATTAGCCTGACTATGCAACGATTATTATCCTTATTCCTTCTTATTATTTGTACTACTTTGGTTAATGCTCAAAAACCTACAGAACCTTTTTCTTGCTATAGTACAAAATCTCATTTTCATAAGAATGCGGCGGCTGCCAATGAAGATTTGAGAAGTGATACAATTGATATAAAGCATACCGTAGTTCATCTTGATATGACCAATTGGTCTGGTCGTACTTTTACGGCACAAGCGGATGTGACTTATGAAGTCTTGGCTGCTTTTTCTAATGAGATAAAACTAGATTTACTCGGACTTACAGTTGATTCTGTAAAAATGAATGGCAATCAACTAACTTATAGCCACAACGATACATTGATTGATATTACTACTCCTAGCTTAGTCGCAGGAGATGAAGCTACGGTTGAAGTGTATTATCATGGACAGCCTGTCCAAAACGGAGGTGACTGGGGAGGTTTTTATTGGAATAGCACTTATGCGTACAATGTAGGCGTTAGTTTTCTTGAAGATCCTCACAACTATGGACGAGTTTGGTTTCCATGCTTTGACAATTTTGTAGAACGCAATACATTTGAATATTTTATCACTACAGATGATACTCGTAAGGCATTTTGTAATGGTTTATTACAAAACGAAACAGATAATGGTGATGGGACTACGACTTGGCATTGGGCGATAGCGCAAAATATTCCATCGTATTTGGCCTCAGTTGCTGTAGCAGATTATGAAACAATAGAAATGGATTACAATGGTATTCCTATTCAGTTAGCAGTGCGTGCTGCTGATAGTACCAATTTGAAAAATTCATTTGTGCATTTACCAGATGCAATGCAAGCTTTTGAAGAAGGCTATGGCGATTATGTATTTGATAGAGTAGGTTATTGTGTGACCAATTTTGGCTCGGGAGCAATGGAACACGCGACTAACATCACTTATATGCGTGCCGCTGTCAATGGCAATACACAATGGGAAACATTGATGGCGCATGAGCTAGCACATCATTGGTGGGGAGACAATATCACTTGCCGTACAGATGATGATATGTGGATTAATGAAGGATGGGCAACCTACTCTGAGGCATTATTTACGGAAGCGGTATATGGTACGGATGCGTATAAAGATTACATCAGAGAAAATCACGAATCTGTTTTGCGTACATTACACATAAATGATGATGGATATCATCCTGTGGCTGGTGTTACACATGATTTGGTATATAGTTCTACAGTGTATGATAAGGGCGGAGATATGGCACATACATTGAGAGGAGTTATAGGAGATTATTTGTTTTTTAGCTGTATTGATGGATTTATGACAGCGTATAAATTTGAAGATGTAAGCACAGATGATATGATGAATTATTTTTCTGATTGTTCTGGTATGGATTTATCAAGTTTTTTCGATACTTGGATAAAGGAAGCAGGATTTCATCATTATAGTATTTCTACACTAGAAACAATTGATAATGGAAATGGAACATATAGTGTAGAGGGAACGATAAAGCAAAAATTGAGAGAAAATAATAGCTACACGACATTTATGCCTATCGAGATAACATATATGAGTGCAGATTTTGAAGTAGAAAACCATACTGCATTTATTTATGGCGAATGTTCATCTTTTTCTATCGAATTGCCATTTGAGCCTGTTTTTGTAGCTGTTGATTTGGATGAAAAAATAAGTGATGCAACAGTTGACAATTATCAGACTATCAATACTATCGGTACGTATGATTTTGATT
>JBMZDS010000117.1:0-5330 GCA_049614465.1 Chitinophagales bacterium | reverse complement strand
TCCAGGACCTATGGAGTACATTCCAAATTTTATCGCGCGTAAGCATGGTGATGAAGAAGTAGTCTATGATGTGCCAGAAATGGAAGAACACTTGAAAGAGACCTATGGAATTACTGTCTATCAGGAGCAAGTAATGTTACTCTCGCAAAAAATGGCAGGCTTTACAAAAGGGCAAGCCGATTCGCTCCGAAAAGCAATGGGAAAGAAAATAAAAGCCATGATGGATGAGTTATATCCTCTTTTCTTGAACGGATGCGAAGCCAATAATCTCAATTTGGATAAAGTCAAAAAAGTATGGAAAGATTGGGAAGCGTTTGCCTCTTATGCTTTTAACAAATCTCACTCTACTTGCTATGCATTTGTGGCATTTCAAACTGCATACTTAAAGGCTAACTATCCCGCAGAATACATGGCTGCTGTGATGACACACAATATGAACGACATCAAAAAAGTCACATTCTTCATGGAAGAATGTCGCAGAATGAAAATCACTGTACTAGGACCAAGTGTCAATGAAAGTAATCGAAAATTTACAGTAAATAAGAAAGGTGAAATTCGTTTTGCACTTTCGGCTATAAAAGGTGTGGGAGATGCCGCTGTAGAAGCTTTGATAGAAGAAAGAAAAGAAAATGGGCATTATGAGTCAGTTTTTGATTTGACCAAGAGAGTCAATCTACGTACAGTCAACAAAAAATCGCTAGAATGTATGACTAAAGCGGGTGCATTAGACGAGTTTGAATTTTCAAGGGCACAATACTCTCATATAGATGCCTCAGACAATCAACCTTTATTTGAAAAAGCAATTAAGTATGGCAACAATGTACAAACTTCTGCTTTGACTGCTCAAAACTCTTTGTTTGGAGATGCTGCAGAAGTACAAATAGCTGTACCCAAAGCGCCAAACTGTGAAGACTGGGGACTGATAGAACGCTTAAATATTGAAAAAGAATTGGTCGGAATTTATATCTCTGGGCATCCTCTTGATACTTATCGCTTAGAAATGGAATCCTTTGGAACAGCCAATACGCAAAATGTAAAAGAGCGTAAAAATGTACAAGTAAAATTTGGTGGGATTGTAAGTGCTTCGAGTACTCGATTTACCAAAAAAGGAAACAAATTTTGCAATTTTACTATCGAAGATTATGATGGCTCTATGGAGATATTTTTGTTTGGAAAAGACTTCTTAGAACTCGGTCATTATGTAGAACATGTAGGAAGTTTGATTTTCATCACTGGCTCATATCAGGCAAGAAAATATAACCAAGATGAATTTGAGTTCAAGATTTCTAAAATTGAATTGCTTGATGACTTGAAAGATAAAGCAGATGGTGTACGCCTGTTTTTAGATACGCATGAAGTCACTCCAAAACTCATCACTAGCTTGAAATCTGTACTTGAAAAACATAAAGGACATAAAAGTATACAACTAGAAATAAAAGACAATCAAGAACGCCTTCAAATAGAAATGCGCTCCCACAAATATCGTGTAGAAGTAAGCACAGAACTTACGCAAGAACTGACTGAAGAATGTGGTGTTAAATGTGAGTTGATTTAAAATTACTTGATCAAATTTCAAAACAGGCTTAACACATTTACAAAAAAAAGCGCAACTCGAATATTTCAAGTTGCGCTTTCTATTTTTATTTAACTAAATGTAAGTTTTAGCTTTTTCCTTTTTTCCCTTTCATCGTATCTACTAAAATTGAAGATGCGATAAAGATAGAAGAATATGTACCTACTAGTACTCCTACTAATAATGCAAAAGAGAATCCTCTAATCGCTTCACCACCTACAATGAATAATACCACAACTACTAAGAATGTAGTCAATGATGTCATCAATGTACGGCTTAAAGTACTGTTTATTGCTCCATTTACATTTTCTTCTAAAGCACGCTTTGGATGTTCTGTCAAGTATTCTCTAATACGATCAAATACAACCACTGTATCATTGATAGAGTAACCAATAATCGTAAGTAATGCAGCTATAAATTTCTGCTCTATCTCTAATGAGAATGGCAAAATACCACTAAAAATAGAGAAGATAGAAAGTATAATCAAAATATCATGCACTACCGCACCTAATGCGCCAACACCAAACTGCCACTTACGGAAACGGAAAAGTAAATACAAGAATATAAGAAATGCTCCTACAGAACCCGCTTTGTATGCACTAGATTTGATATCATCAGCTATAGAAGTATCGACTTTGTTGACACTTTCTATACTCACAGTAGTAAAGACTTCTTGGCTCGGTGCTTCATTGTAAAAATCCTGTGCAACAGCATACAATTTATCGACAATAATGCTATCTACATTTGTTGCATTTTCACCTATCATGTATGAAGTCGTTACTTGTACTTTTGAAGAAACGCCATATTGCTTTACTACAGGCACTTTATCATCAAAAGCTACAGTCAATGCTTCACGAAGACCATCAGTATCTACTTCTTGATCAAATGCTACTACATAGCTACGTCCACCTTTGAAATCAACTCCTAAATCAAATCCTTTTGTAAACATAGAAACTAAACCTGCTACTATGATAACACTTGAAATGATATAAGCAATTTTTCTTTTACCCAAGAAGTTGATATTCGTATTCGCAAATACTTTTTCAGACCATCCCATAGAAAATCCAACTTTCTTGTCACGTGCTATAAATCCTTCAAAGATCAATCTTGTCAAGAATACTGCAGAAATCAAAGAAGCTATAATACCAACTATCAATACAATAGCAAATCCTGTAACAGGACCACTTCCTAATTTGTACAATACTACTGCTGCAATAAGTGTAGTCGCATTGGCATCAATAATAGCGGCATAAGAACGAGAAAAACCATCAGAAATAGCTAAACGCAATCCTTTTCCTCTACGCAATTCCTCACGGATACGCTCAAAAATAATCACATTGGCATCCACAGCCATACCTATCGTCAATACAATACCTGCCATACCCGGCAATGTAAGCGCTGCTCCATATCCTGCCAAAAATCCAACAATAAGAATCAAATTGGCAACCAAAGCAATATTGGCAATAGCACCTGCTCCACTGTAATACAGAATCATAAACAACAAGACCAATATCAATCCTATTGCTAATGCAGCAAGACCTGCTCTTTTTGAATCACCTCCCATAGATGCACCTATCTCAACTCCTTCTAGGATATTAATCTGTGCTTCTAACTTTCCAGATTTCAAAATATTTGCTAAATCTTCTGATTCTTCAAAATCATCCAATCCTGATATCTGAGAATTTCCACCACTAATAGCCTCACTAGGTGCTGGTGCAGAAAATACTTTATTATCCAATACAATAGCTACTGGTACACCTACATTTTCTCCTGTAACTTTTTCCCATTTAGTAGCGCCTGTAGTATTCATAGACATACTTACTGCAGGTCTTCCCAATTCGTCTACTGATGGATAGGCATCTCTAATTGTTTCTCCTGTCAATGCAGGTCCACCATTTTGGCTCTTTTTAATTGCATACAAAAAGTAAACATCTGTTTGCTCTCCTGTTTCTTGGTTTTTGTATGGCTTTGCAGACCACAAAAACATAACATCTCTAGGAATTACGGCTTGCAATTCTTCAAGTGCCAAATAATCTTTTGCTTGCTCTAAATATCTTTCGCTAGTACTTGCAATGATAGGAGACTCACTCCAATATTGCTGTCCCGAAGCTTCATCTACAGACAACTGTGGAGAAAGTACTTGAAATAATGGAAATAATGCTTCATTATTAGCAGTTGTGTCCTCTCCTAAATCAGTTTCTAAACCTGACAAGTCATTTCCTAAATCGCCCAAACCGTCATCAAGAGTAGCTACTGCTGTATCAATAGCTTCTTCTACCACTTCCTCTTCTACAATTTCTACTACTGCTGTATCAACCTCTAATCCTAAAACACCAATCAATACATCATTCATTTCGAACAAGATATTTCCTGACTGAGATCCTGGAGAAGTTTCGTAAAACTCAAGTATAGCTGAAGTTTGAATAATCTCACGAATACGATCTGCATTATCTGCACCTGGCAATTCGATATTTATACGCCCATTATCATCTGGCTCAGTGATATTAGGCTGTGCTACACCAAACTGATCGATACGAGTCGTCAATACATTGTGTGTTTCACTTGTTTTAGCTTTTACATCTTTTTTTATTTCTTTAAGAACATCTGCATTGCTAGAATTATTATCTACACGATCTCTAAACTCTTCAATATTAGCAAAGATTGAAGCTAAGTTTCCATTAGGATTCAACTCTTCATATTTCTTTCCAAAAAGATCTATAAATCCATCTGTACTATTTGCTTGATCTGCAATAGCTGCATCAATAGCGTCATTAAACCCTTTGTCTGGATGATTGAGTGAAATTTGACGAAGTGCATCAGCTTGATCTACTTCTACAAGCATTGAGATTCCCCCTTTAAGGTCAAGTCCTAAGCTCAATTGTCTTTCTGTCAATTCTTTGTATGTGAAATCAGCAATTCCAAAATTGTAAACCACTTCATTTTTGATAGAATCAAGATAAAATTTCTTGTTTTTTGTAACTTCTATCTGATACTCATCACCTTCTTTTCCGCCTTCATCTGCTATTTCCATAGCATATTTCTCAGCCTTATCTTGCTGTCTAGAGGCTAAAACTGTAAATGACAACTGATATAAAGCTGCTATTAGAAGCCCTATAATGAGTATTTTAATAAATCCTTTTGCTTGCATTATTATCTATTTCGTTAAAATTTTCGAGCGGCAAATATACCTTTTTTTTACAGTTATTTAGACTGGATGCTTAGATATATTAACATTCCGTATTCATAGCAATGTTATTTAGCGATTTAAAATTAAAATACAGCGTAAATATCATTCGAAAACAGTGGTTTTACAGTTATTATTTATTGGTGCTTTTCCTTTCGCATTAACACTTAAAATGACATACATTATAAGGAACACTTCTTCTTATATACAAAAAGTCCAAAGCTCATTTAGAACTTTGGACTTTCGCTTAATTATTTGTGTTAAAAGAAAACTATGCTTCTTTTCTTTCTGGTCTTTCTAATAATGCTTTACGAGAAAGAACATATTTTTTCTTGCGATCGTCAAATTTTACAATTTTGACTTGCATAGCATCACCTTCTTTCAAGCCTGCATCTTCCATTTTCTCGATACGAGACCAAGACAATTCAGAAATATGCACTAATGCTTGCTTTCCTGGTAAGTACTCAACAAAAGCACCAAACTCCATGATTTTCTTCACTGTACCTTCATAAGTTGCTCCTATTTCTGGTTTTGCTACGATTCCTTTCACGATTTCTAATGCTTTCTCTAGAG
>JBMZDS010000116.1:0-5517 GCA_049614465.1 Chitinophagales bacterium | reverse complement strand
ACACAAGATGGATGTACAGCAGAGCGATATGATTATGGTACTTGTGATGATAACACCGCTGTTGTCTTCTACAAGATTATCAATGGAGGGCATACTTGGCCAGGTAGTGGATTACCTTTTGCAGGGATTAATACAAATCAAGATTTTAAAGCAACAGAAGTCATCTGGAAGTTTTTTGAACCTAGTTATGAACCTGTAGGTGTGCTTTCTATAGCTAATGATTTTGATTTTTCTCTTTATCCAAATCCAACCTCAACGTCATTAGTTGTGGATTTACCTAATAATATCGATTTTCAAAAAGCAGAATTTTATTCATTAACAGGACAATTTATTTTTGCTACACAAAATCAAACTATAGACATATCAAAAATTGATAAAGGAATATATATCTGTAAGATTTATTCATCAAAAGGAATTGCTACGCAAAAAATAACAAAACTCTAAAGCAATAAATCTTAAAAAAAAGTAAGAAAATCATGGCTCGTGTCTTCACGAGCCATTTCTATATGCAAAGACTTTTTTAATCTCGACTATTTATTTCGATAAAAACATGAAATTGTCTTACATTTGGGCGAAACTTATTCCCAATGGATCGCATTTCACAAGACAAGTTTCAATACAAAGGACTCACCTTTGATGACGTATTACTTATCCCTGCATATTCAGAAGTATTGCCTAGAGATGTCAGTATACAAACTAAACTTACCAAAGAAATAACGCTTAATGTCCCACTTGTATCAGCAGCAATGGATACTGTGACAGAGTCGTCTATGGCAATAGCTATGGCTAGAGCAGGAGGATTAGGTTTCTTACACAAGAACATGACTATCGAGCAACAAGCAGAGCAAGTACGAAAAGTAAAGCGTTCAGAAAGTGGATTGATAGTCGATCCTATCACACTCAATGCAGATGCTACTATAGGTGAAGCACTAGCAATCATGAAAGAAAATAAAATAGGAGGAATTCCTATTGTAGATCAAAAATCATGCTTAGTTGGGATATTGACAAATAGAGATTTACGTTTTGAATCTGACATGAAGCTACCTGTATCAGAGATAATGACAAGCGAAAATCTTATCACTGCACCAGAAGGAACCAACCTAAAAGATGCAGAAAAAACACTAAAAAAATATCGAATAGAAAAACTGCCAGTAATCAGTAAAGCTGGACAACTGGTCGGTTTGATTACCTATAAAGATATTATACGTGTACAAAATTTCCCATTGGCATGCAAAGATGAATTTGGACGTTTGCGTGTAGGTGCAGCGGTAGGTGTCACTGGAGATATGCATGAGCGTATAGAAGCATTGGTCAATGTAGGAGTAGATGTCATAGGCATAGATACTGCCCATGGTCATAGTGCAGGAGTACTCAATGCTGTCAAAAAAGCAAAGCAAAATTTTAAAGAACTGCAAATCATAGCAGGAAACGTAGCAACTAAAGAAGGTGCTCAATCTCTCATAGATGCAGGTGTCGATGGTGTAAAAGTGGGTGTTGGTCCTGGTTCTATTTGTACAACTCGTATAGTAGCAGGAGTAGGAGTCCCACAGCTTTCGGCTGTATATCTAGCTGCACAAGCATGTAGAGCAGCAGGAGTACCTGTGATAGCTGATGGAGGCATTAGATATACTGGTGATATCGTAAAAGCAGTAGCTGCAGGAGCAGATGTTATAATGGCAGGTTCTATATTTGCAGGAACTGATGAGTCTCCAGGCGAAACAATTATCTTTCAAGGACGTAAATTCAAGTCATATAGAGGAATGGGTTCGGTAGAAGCTATGAAACAAGGCTCAAAAGATAGATATTTCCAAGATGTAGAAGATGATATCAAAAAACTCGTACCTGAGGGAATAGTAGGTCGTGTACCTTACAAAGGAAATCTCTTTGAGATAATGCACCAATTTATCGGTGGATTACGTGCAGGAATGGGATACTGTGGTGCTAAAGATATTGACACAATGAAAGACGCTAAGTTTTCTATCATTACATCAGCAGGAGTCAAAGAATCACACCCACATGATGTAACTATTACAAAAGAAGCTCCTAACTATAGCAGGTAGAGAGCACAAAACATGTCTCCCTAAATGGATGATATAATAAGCATATTATTGGTCATTTGTTTCTCTATTGTATTCGTTTTTACTGGTTTTAGAATATGGCTATTTCTATACGACTGTCATTTTCGTTCATATAAAGGGAACATATTATTATATTTTGAACAAAAAAATGTAGTCTATAAAGGTATATCCGCTCCAAATACTAATGATTGGGAAACTAGCCCATTTAAAAAACCACCAACTATTAAAGCAGGTTTTATCCAACTAAAATTCTTTGGTTTTTTCCATTATAGTAATATAGAATACACAAAAATAAAAGGACAAAAGCATAATAAAATACATGAATACTGGATGGAAGTAAAGACTTCTGTATTTCATAATCCAAAGATTACAATCCGAAAAGGAAAAACATACTCAATGGATAAGTTTAAAAAGACAATAGACACTGTTCTTGTCAAATCAAACTGCCCTGCCTGCAACACTAAATTGATAGAGCAAGAAAACATTTGTTCTAATTGTGGACTCCATTTTATTTAATAAAAGAATCAATTCTTTTATTACTAAAGTTATAAAGACTTAATTGGTCCTTTCATAAATTAAACCATATTACAGACTATACAAAAGTTATACTCTCCTACTAGTGTATAGCTTCTTTGTATGAGACTAATCTTAGTATACAAAAAAACTTAACAATATTTACTATACAAAAAAAGCCTTGGTTGTATAAAACAACCAAGGCTTTCATTATGAAAGAAATAAGAATTACTTACTTACAACGAAACGTTGTGTAGATATTCCTTCTTCTGTTTTTACTCTAATAATATAAACTCCACTATTCAAGTTAGCTACGTTGAAAGACTCTACTACGTTAGTAGTATTCTCCAATGTACGTGCTTCAATAGTTTGACCAGTCAAAGTAAAGATTGATACTTCAACATCAGCAGTATTTTTCAATTCGAAAGATACAGTCAATGCTGTAGTAGCTGGATTTGGATAAAGATTCATTGCTTGAGCAAATGCTACTTCATCAATTGAAGTTGGAGGAGGTGTTGTAACACATGGAGACTGAGTTCCATCAAGGATTGTAAGAGTTTTACTCTCTGAATATTCACATCCTGAACTATCAGCAGTAAGTTCTAGAGTATATACTCCAGCTGCAGGGAATTGGAAAGTAAACATTTCTCCAGATGCAGTTATAATAGAAGTACCACTTTCCATCAAATCCCAAGAGAAATTCCATCCTGTAGAACTTGTACTATTATTTTCAAATGTCAATGCTGTTCCAGAACATAACAAAGCTGGCTGAGTAAAATCAACAGAATTGAATCCAGAAACTGTAACAACAACATCATCACTTGCAGTACAACCTAAATCATTTGTAGCCATAACTGTATATGTACCTCCAGTTGTAGTAACCAAAGTAACGTCATCACCATTATCCCAAGTAATACTAGCAATAGATGCTGAACCTGATGTAGTAGCTGTAGCTGTTACACTTGTAGCTGCACCACAAAGTACAGTAACATCAGCTCCTGCATCTACAGTAACTCCCCAAGAAAACACGGTTAATGTATCCATTAGAGTTTCACTATTATCAACATCAGTTACAGTCACTATATACTCAACATCAGCATCACCTACAGTAACAGTAGGGTTAGCTAATGCAGGATTATCTAATCCTGTAGCAGGAGACCAAGAGTAAGTATAGTTATCTGATCCACCAACAGCAGATGTACTCAATCCAAACTGAGTACCAGGACAAGTCTGAGTAGTCAATTGTGGAGAACTTGCCTCTACAATAAAATCGTTGAATGTAGCAGTAATGTATGGTACAATTACAAAATTTTGAACATAGTATTGATTACATGTAAAACCTGCGCCCCAGTTATATAATAATGGATTTAAGAAGTCAGGACTTCCTCCATATGCCATATATGCTGCTGAATTATAAGCAACTGGAGAAATCTCCGCCAATTCACCTGTTCCACAAGCTTCATCGTATCCAGCTAACAAAGAAAACGCATCTAAAGTATCAGATGTATTTTGAACATATACAGAGAATTGATCCCCTCCATTCATGCTTAAATTTGGATACATAGTCAATACTTCTAAGCCTGCACTAGAAACTAAATCAGACGTATCAAAATTTTCAGTATACAAAGCTGCTCCAGTTCTAGGGTCTGCAACTTCGTCAAGTGGACCACCACCCAGTCTTGGTCCTAAATCATTAAAATCAAATATAGAGATTTCAACATCATTATCACCTCCGTTCGCTGCATAATTATAATATATATCAACACTATCCAAAGTAAATGTATAATTCCCCCCTGAAGGCAATGTTGTGAATGAAGTACCATCCTCTGATACTATCATTTCGCTAAAATCTACAGTTACCCAACGCATATTTCCAAATCCAGCATCAGCACTCGTATTTACATTCCAAATAAAACGTTCATAAGAACCAGATGCAGAAGACTCATCATATCCATCATAATCTATAAAGTAAGATTGTGCATTAGCTTGATTGCCTATAAAAAGACCTATCATTGCTAACATTAAAAAAGTAATTTTTTTCATCATTATAAAAATTTGTTTTAAAAAAATAATTTTAGTTCAGTCTCCAAATATAAAAGAATATTCTTGAAAAACTGAACTCTCCCTTATTAAATTGTAATTTATTCCTAAAAGTTCATTTTGACAAAAGATTGACACAATGTTTTCAATACTATTATTTGATAGCACGTTTTGTAGCTGAAGACCGGCTTCATTTTAATTTAACAACAAAATATAAATAGTATGAAAAATCAAGAAAAATACAAATCGTTTTTAGCGACAAGCTCTAAAAAATTCCTCAAAGTAGGATTTGGTTTATCAATTTTCTCTGTGATAGTGGCATTTAGCTTACCTATCTACGAACAAGAAATCAAGCTTTTTCCAGAAGAAGAAATTGAGGAAGGCATTTTTGTAGAAGAGATTAGCTTTTTCAAAGAGAAAAAAGTAGTCCCTGAAAAAGTAGTGGAAATCAAAAAGACAGAGACAATTGTTATCAAAACTGAAGAAATCTTTGAAGAAGAAACAAAGAAAGAAGAAGAGATAATGCAAGTAGACGAATCTCTAATCGGAGAAGGACTTGGTGAAGAAGTGATTATTGAAAAAGAAATCCCTAAACCCACTAGATTCGTAGAAATAATGCCTGAATTTCCAGGTGGTGAAAATATGTTACTGAATTACTTATCCAATGTAAAGTATTGTAATGAAGCTATGCAAATGGAAGAAGAAGGAAAAGTATTTGTACAGTTTATTGTCAATGAAAAAGGAGAAGTAACAGATGCTGAAGTAATTCAAGGTGTATATCCTTGTCTCGATAAGGCAGCACTAGCTATTGTAGAGGACATGCCCAATTGGACTCCTGGCAAACAAGGTTTTCAATCGGTTCCAGTTATCATGACTGTTCCTTTTA
>JBMZDS010000115.1:0-5528 GCA_049614465.1 Chitinophagales bacterium | reverse complement strand
ACTCTTAAGCCACAAAATAAGACATAACCGCCATGTTATCGAGACGCTATCAGACATAACATTACCCGCTCTCACACAAGCAAATAATCAAGCAGAAAAAGCGGAAGAATATTTTGATGAAGCATTAGACAATCTATCTGCTAATACAAATAGCATTTCAAAACTAGCCTCTAAATTCATGGGGTTCCGCCAAGATGATTATGTCATAAAAACCTACGAAAAGGGAAATGATTTATTGAACAATCCTACGCTATATGCTTACGAACTTGGCAATGCTTATTTGAAGAAAAATGAAGTTGAAAAAACAGTTGAAAATTGGCTTTTACTCATTAAAGAACAACCTAATAGACTCAATACTATACAAAATGTACTTTCAAACAATGCAGATAATGATGCATTGATGGAAGCACTCGAAATAGAATTATACAAGTACATACAGAAAAAAAATGGCAGAGACGAGTATCCTGAAATGTTGATTTGGTTGTTTCTCAATCAAAAAGACTATGAATCTGCATTGATACAAGCCAAAGCACTAGACAAAAGAAATGTAGAAAACGGATTTAGAATATATTCGCTTGCTAGCAATGCTGTAAGAGAAGAAGCCTATGATGAAGCCATAGAAGCCTATCAATACCTAGTAGACAAAGGAGAAACTAATCAGTATTATCGTGCAGCAAAATCAGAACAACTCAATGCCCGTAAATTAAAAATAACGACTACTCCAAATTATACCGATGAAGATATTGCTATTCTACATCAAGAATATGAAGACTATATCGCCAATTTTGGAAGTAATACAAGTACGTCTTCTACAGTAAGAGAATTGGCTCACCTTGAAGCTAATTACTTATACAACTTGCCAAAAGCAATTACTTTACTTGAAGAATTGCTCTCGCATCCTAGCCTTTCGAAAAAAGTGAAGAATGAAACGAAATTGGATTTGGGAGACCTTTATATATTAAAAGGAGATGTATGGGAGGCGACTTTGCTTTATGCACAGGTAGACAAAGATGAAAAAGATAGCCCATTAGGAGAAGATGCACGATACAGGAATGCAAGATTGTCTTATTACAAAGGAGAGTTTGAATGGGCACAAGCACAGCTTGATATCCTCAAAGGTGCAACAACAGAACTAATCGCTAATGATGCTCTAGATCTTTCTGTCTTTATTATGGACAATTTAGGCTTAGACACGACTACTATCCCTATGGAAATGTACGCAAGAGCAGAACTAAAAACTATACAGAACAAAAATAGTGAAGCTATTCAAGTATTAGACTCGATACAGACTAGCTTTCCTAACCATGTACTAGAAGATGATGTTCTTTTGCAAAAAGCAAAAATAGAAAAACAACAACGAAACTATGACAATGCGCTCTCATTACTGTCTGTGATAAAAAACAAACATGGAGACGGAATTTTGGCTGATGATGCTATTTTTATGCTAGGAGATATCTATCAATATTATGTAGAAGATCAGGAAAAAGCAATGGAAATGTACAAACTCATCATCACTTCATATACAGATAGTGTATTAGTTGTAGAGGCTAGAAAGCGATTTAGGGCGCTAAGAGGAGATGAAAGCTAATTTTTTTCTGTTAATCCTCTGTTAAGAAAACAAATATTTTGTATTTTTGGTACGGTAATGGTTTACATTTGGGTATCATTAAATTAAAAAACAATCATTATGAAAAAATTACTTTTAGCTTTTGTGACATTATTGTCAATCAGTGCATTTGCACAAGATGGAGATCTTAACCTTGTAGCCGAAGATGGTGCAGAAATTAATTTCGCAGAAGAAACGCTTGACTACGGAACTATCGAAAATGGTAGTGATGGTACTAGATATTTTACTTTCTACAACGATGGTAAAGAACCATTAATAATCACAAACTGTAAAGGATCTTGTGGATGTACTGTACCACAGTGTCCAAAAGAACCTGTATTGCCAGGAGACTCTGCGCAAATCAAAGTAAAATATGACACGAAAAGAACGGGTAACTTTACAAAATCAGTAACCGTATCTTCAAATGCAACTAACGCACCGTCAAAAGTCGTAAAAATAAAGGGTAACGTATTGCCTGTTGCCACAACAGAATCTGCAGAATAAATTACTAATTGTCGTAAATTTTGTCGTTTTATTTAGCAGATGACATAAATCCGTCTCAATTTCTTGTTGAGACGGATTTATTATTTTAGAGAAGTTTCATTCAATAAGATTCTCTTCTCGTATGCTATTGATGAGAGTAGAATATTCATTAGTAGTAATAGCAGAAACACCTTCGTTTTCTATATTCGTTAGTGCAAGATTTTCACCACAAGTACCTATTTGGAACTGATTCGAAAAAGGAGCGAACATAGTATCAGTGTAATAATACATTTCGGCAGTTTCATCGACTTCCCTTTCCCAGTTGTAACGTCTTTCTTTTCTATTGCCATCATACTCTAGCGCAAGAATCCTTTGTTCTACAATACGATATCCTCCAGTTAAAACAGTAATATTCCCCATACAATAATCTATATGATAAAAAGTAGAATCAGCATTGAACAACAAATTTCCAGCACAACAATCACATTCAAAATAAAATTCACAATCCCTCATATGAGTTGAACTACCATAGTCAAGTGATTTTTCCGAAAAGTAATCGTAAAAAAATGTTGGGGTATATGTTCCTAATTGTATAACTAGATCAGCATAGTTATTACTGGATGAAGTCGGATTTTGAAAAGTATAAATACTGAATATAGCACCAGCAACACTAACTAAAATACTTAAAACAGTAACAATGCCAATAGTCCCAGCTCTCACAATTTAATTTTTATTTGCCAACTGACCACAAGCTGCATCTATATCTTCGCCTCTACTGATGCGCACCTTTGCTGTAATTCCATTTTTTTCTAAATAATCAACAAAAGCATCTCTACGTCTTCGAGTTGTTTTGTTGAGTGTCACGCCTTCTACTTTATTGTACTCGATAAGATTGACGAACGAAGGGACACGTTTACAGATAGCCACCAATTCTTTAGCATCTTCTATATTATCATTAAACTCATGAAACAAGATATACTCAAACGTAATCTTATTGCCTGTTTTTTCATAGAAATACTGCAATGCTTCTATTACTTTCTCTAAAGGATTACTTTTCGTCACATCCATTATTTGAATACGTTTTTCATCATTAGTAGCATGTAATGAGAGTGCTAGGTTAAATTTTTTGCCTTCATCTGCGAGTCTTTTTATCCCTCTAGCTACACCCACAGTAGAAACAGTAATTCGCCTAGGTGACATATTGAGTCCTTCTGGAGAAGTTATTTTGTCTATACTAGATAATACATTGTCATAATTGAGGAGCGGCTCTCCCATTCCCATATATACTATATTAGATAATGGGCGTCCTTGTGTTTCTATCGAGACATTATTAAGTGCTACTACTTGATCATAAATTTCACCAGCTTCAAGATTTCGCTCACGCTTCAGCATACCAGTAGCACAAAATGCACAAGCCAATGTACAACCTACTTGAGAAGACACACATGCCGTTGCTCTTTTATCAGTAGGGATCATCACTCCTTCTATTATACGCTTATCGTGAAGCTCAAATCCCATTTTTACAGTACCATCTTTACTTTTTTGCGTGATTTTGGTAGTAGCAGGGTATATTTTATATTCTTCTTTGAGGGCATCTCGCATAGCGATAGGGAGATTACTCATGTCATCTATATTAGTCAATGATTTATTCCAGAGCCAATCATAAAGCTGTTTTGCCCTAAATTTTGGTTGCCCTAAACCCTCAATCAAAGCAAACACTTCTTTTTCTTTTAACTTCCTTAAATCTTTTTTTGCTTTTAAATCGCTCATTATCTGATAGTTGTGATTTTATTTCAAGAAATTTTAATTTTTCTTGTAACAAAAGTACAATCCCTGCCGTACAATAAAGCAACAACATTAAAATTTAAAACGACACAAAATCTTACCACTATGAATTCTATAAAAATTACTTTCGCAACTCTTTTCGCTTTTATCGCAACTTTCACTTTCGCAAACAACCCTTACTTTGTAGTAGAGGAAAACGAAGAAAGCTATGTAATGTATCTTCAAATAGATAATGCTTCAGACTTAGTAGCTGTATCAGTAGAAGGAACATTCTGTGTAGAAGGACAAACACAAAGCACATCAGTGGTTATAGCAGGAGCAGATGTAGAAAAATTTGGCAACAATATGGCACAAGTACATACATTAGACAAGTCTTGTGACTTTGCCAACTATACAGTACAAATTACAGATGCTAATGGAGATGTATGGGAATACCCTACAGTACTTATCCAAACAGATGAATACAACTTAGCAATGGCTTCAAAATAAATTTTCATCAATATATAGTTTAGTTAGTTAGAAAAAGAAGCGCAATACTCTCGGGTATTGCGCTTCTTTTTTATATACTATCAATGGTTTTCAATATTGTTCTTTATCAACAACAACATCTTGTACATAACGAACGAAACACTCTTTAGTCGCTAAATCAATTTTGTAATTTGAAAAGCCAATGTATGTTTCGTTTTGTCCTGCACGCAAGTAAAACCATTCTTTTTCTTTTGTCCAAAACTCTACTACACTGTGATGTAATCCATAGAAAGGAAATCCTGAGTTGAAATCTAATTCATTACTCCTTTTAAGCAATTTCCCTACTTTATAGGCATATTTTTCTTCCCAAACTTCTACTTCAGCCATAGCTGCTGCTTTGACTAATAATTTGCGATAATCCTCATTGCTTGGCAATCGCCAACCCTCTGGACAAGCATTTACAAATCCTTCCCAATTGTAGCGATTATTGCTAGATAATTCTTTTGTTTTAAACTGAAAATTTTGAGCTAACCAACGCGTGTTCCCGATAAACATACAATCATACAACTGACCGTCTCGATTGTCTTGATATAAATAACCCTCTTTAAGAATTGTATTAAAATCTTCTCCTAAATTTTTGATGTATGCTGACTTTTCCTCTTCAGTAATCAAACTGTCATAGGTTTCTCTAAATTGTATTCTACTCTTCTTATTACTTATTCTCATCCAATACCTTGATAAGCAAGCAAACGAGCTAAAGCAACTCTACTTATCGTCATAGTCATGCTTCCCTTTTTTACAAGCCATTTTAGCTTTCCAAAGCTCTTCTTCATTAGCAATAGACTTAGTGCTGCCATCAGAGAATGAAACAGTAATAGGATAAATAAAATCAAAACAAGCATCTTTTTCTTCTTTTTCACAATCACCGAATCCACATGCTATGTATTCGGGTTTGTCATCGTACTCATCTTCGCTCCAGTCAATTTCATTTTCTTCTTCATCTTTTACGACATCAACATCTTCCTCTGTTTCTTCATCACATAATGAAAAAGCGTTTTTATATTCTTCTTCTGTATTGATAGTCATTGTAGATTCATCTTCAAACTGAATAGAAAATGGATAAACAATATCTTTAAAACAAACTTTGTCTTTGTCAAAATCCTTTTCTTTCTCACAAGAAACAAGT
>JBMZDS010000114.1:0-5559 GCA_049614465.1 Chitinophagales bacterium | reverse complement strand
CATGCTTTCCTATTTCAGCAATAGCACCATCATCTAGCACAAGAATATTGTCAAAATCCAACAGCGAAAATATTCGATGAGTTATCACAATTACAGTTTTTCCGTCAATAGCAGTATTGAGGTTTTTCAAAATAGTCTCTTCGGTATGTGCATCCACAGCAGAAAGCGCATCATCAAATATAATACATGAAGGATTTTTAATCAAAGCACGAGCAATAGATATTCGTTGTTTTTGTCCTCCAGAAAGCGTAACTCCTCTCTCTCCCACTATTGTATCATATCCCTTGTCAAAAGCTAAAATCTCATCATGAATAGATGCATTTTTAGCGGCTTGCATAACAACATCATCTGACAAATCTGCATCAGAAAAACGTATATTTTCTCTCACTGTATCAGAAAATAAAAATACATCTTGTGGCACATAAGCTATTTCATTACGCAATTGATATAAGTTTACATTTTCTATATTCTCATCATCAATTGTCATCTCGCCACTCGATACATTGTAGAGTCTAAACAACAAATCAGCAATAGTCGTTTTTCCGCTACCAGTACGTCCTATTATTGCCCATTTTTCACCATTTTTTATATTAAAAGATATATTTTTCAAGGCTTCGATTCCTGTATCTGGATATGTAAAGCTCACATCATTAAAAACAATATCTCCTTTTAGTTTAAAATCTGACGATGACTCATTCTGAATATCTGGTTTTGTATCTAGGAAATCATTGATTCTTTTTTGCGAAGCAGCTGCTTGCTGCACTATCGAAGCCACCCAACCTATAGATGTCATAGGCCAAGTAAGCATATTGACATAAAATACAAATTCGAGCAGATTTCCCATTGACAATTTATCATCGATATACAAATCACCTCCGACCCATATCACGATTATCATACTCAAACCGACAAGTAATATCATAATCGGGAAAAACAGTGCTTCTATTTTAGCAAGATGTAAAGAGCGTTTTTTGTATTCTTTACTTTCTTTATCGTATAATAGATTGACATGCTTTTCTTGTACAAAAGATTTTAATACTCGAATACCCGAATAAAACTCCTGTGCATACGTAGTCAAAGTTGATAATTGTTCTTGAATGCGCTCACTCGCTACATTGATATGTTCTTTGATATAAAATATAGCGGCTGCTAAAAAAGGCATAGGCAAAAGCACCCAAAATGCCAATCGCACATTGGTACTAAACATCATAACAACCACAAACGAAGCCATAAATGCGGTATTGATAGCGTACATTAGTGCAGGCCCAAGATACATTCTTATACGAGAGACATCTTCTGTTGCTCTATTCATCAAATCGCCAGTATTGTTTCGCTTGTAAAAAGCACTGTCGAGCCATTGATAATGTTTGTAAATTTCATTTTTGACATCAAATTCTATCAAACGTGACATAACAATAATTGTCTGTCTCATAAAAAATTTAAAAATGCCATTGAGTAGCGCTAAACCTAAAAAAGCTAGACAATAATATAAAAGTGTCTGATGAAAAGTTGACTTATCTGCCGTGACTTTATTCATTTCTTCCTGTAGCAAATCGACAACTGTACCGAGTATCTTAGGAGCAACAACAGCGGTCACATTAATCAATGCAACAAACAAAATACCAAACAGCAGTCGCCATTTGTATTTAATTAAAAACTTATTGAGATATTTGAGTTCGCCCACTTTTAGGATAAATGAATGACAAAGGTAATTTTTGTTCTATCAAAGAAGAAAAATTTTCGAGAAATATCAATTTGAAAACTTTACCTTTGCCCTGCAATTCAAAAAATTGCGAATAGATCTTGTATCAAAACCATAAAAGGATGAGCCAACAAACTGAACAATCTATTTTTGATCAAATAGAAGAATTGGGACATGAACAACTCATGTTCTTTCAAGACAATGAAACGGGCTTGAAAGGAATCATAGGAATCCACAATACAACACTTGGTCCTGCTCTAGGTGGTACTCGTGTATGGCGATATGAAAATGAGCAAGAAGCAATCAATGATGTTATCCGCTTATCAAGAGGTATGACATTTAAGTCTGCAATCAGTGGCATCAACCTTGGAGGTGGGAAAGCTGTCATTATTGATACAGATAAAGCAAGTAAAGGAGAAGCATTTTGGCGTAGATATGGGAAATTTGTCAATAATCTAGGCGGGAAATATATCACTGCTGAAGATGTAGGGACGAATACTACTTTCATGGAGTATGTTTCTATGGAAACAGAGCATGTGACAGGTAAGCCTTTTTATCTTGGAGGCAGTGGAGATCCATCACCTGTGACTGCATACGGAGTTTATCTAGGCATGAAAGCTGCGCAAAAAAAGCAAAGCGGGAATGACTCACTTGCTGGCAAAAAAATAGCAGTACAAGGGACTGGACATGTTGGACAGTTCTTGATAGATCATCTAGCCAAAGAAGGTGCGGACTTATATATATGTGATATCAATGAAGCAAATCTAAAAGCAGTCACTACACAACATAAAGCAACAGTCGTAGGAATAGATGAAATCTACGATATAGATATGGATATATATGCTCCATGTGCATTAGGAGCTACAGTCAATGACGATACACTCCAAAGATTGAAATGTGGAATAATTGCAGGAGCTGCAAATAACCAACTCGCAGATGAAAAATTACATGGCAAAGCAGTAAAGGAAAAAGGTATCGTATATGCACCTGACTTCTTGATTAATGCTGGTGGAGTTATCAATTGTTATTCAGAGATCTTCGGGTACAATAAAGAGCGTGCATTTGGTACTACAGACAAAATATATGATCAAACACTTGCGGTAGTCAATGCCGCAGAAAGTAGCAATATGAGTGCACATGAAGTTGCACTACAAATCGCTCTAGAAAGAATAAATGCCGTAGGTAAAATAAGACAAACAAGATAAATGCTACCAAGAAGAAGTCTTCGTATAAAAGTAATGCAAGTATTGTATAGCCAATTTCTCGGCAATGAGAGTAATGCTGTACGGCTAGAAAAATCGCTGAATGCACACATTCAGAAAAGCGAAAACATGTACTATATCTTTATGATGTACATGGTAGAAATATGTCAATACGCTATCGTAGATGCTGCAAAAAGAGCGGCAAAACATGTTCCTACAGAAGAAGATAAAAACGTAAATACAGATATTGCTAGCAATCAGATAATCCAACTCATCAAAAGTGATGAAAAGTACAATATCGAATTGAGCGATAGAAACCTACATGGATTTATCGATAAAAAACTAGTAAGAGATTTATATAAAAAATTGACTGCTACCGAAAAATATCAGCAATACATAGCCAAAGAGAAATCAAGAGCTAATGAAGCAGATATCATTCGTTATATTTTGAAAAAAATAATTGGAAGCAGTGAATTACTCGAAGAAAATCTATCCGAACACTTCATTAATCTCGAAGATGACCACTTTATTTGTATCCATAGTTTGCAAAAAAAGGTTAAAGAATACGGAGATTCGGGTGATGAAAAGCATTTTTTAGCCTCATCGCTTTTAAAAATGGACAAAAGTGAAGATATTGCGTTCGCTAAAGAATTGTTAGCCAAATGTCTTCAATATGATGAAGAGCTAGATAGTACAATAGCACCAAGGTTGAAAAACTGGGATAAGGATAGAGTAGCAACATTAGATATGATTTTACTCACTATGGCAATATGTGAATTCATGTATTTCCCTTTTATCCCTACAAAAGTGACAATCAATGAATACATTGATATATCAAAAGAGTATAGTACACAGAAAAGTAAAGACTTTATCAATGGAATACTTGATAAAACAATGCGAGATCTCAAAGAAAAAGGAGAAATAAAGAAACAAGGAAGAGGATTAATAAACAACTAAAACATATATTTTTCAAACTTTAAAAATTACACAATCATGAACAAATTTATTTTACCATTATTAGCAGCATTTGGTTTTATGCTAGCTTCATGCGGAGATGAAACACCTGCAACAGAAGAAACTGTAGAAACAACAATAGAAGAAACTACATCTACTATTGAAGAAGTAAGTAATACAGCAGAAGAAATATTGCCAACAGAAACTATCGCACCTACAGAAGTAATGATGACTATGACATCTATGAGTATTGATAGAATGGAGCATGATTTTGGTAATATTCCTGACACTGATCCTGTAGAGACTACATTTACTATCACAAACACAGGAAACGATCCACTATTGATATCAGGAGCACAAGGAAGCTGCGGATGTACTGTACCAGAATATCCAAAAGAGCCTATCCCAGCAGGAGAGTCTAGAGAAATGCAAGTATCATTTAGCCCAAGTGGCAAAGAAGGTGCTCAAAACAAAACAGTAACGATCTCTGCAAATATCGAAGGACAAACTCAAATCATCAATATCAAATCTAACGTGCAAAAAACTGCACAATAATTCCATTCTATGAATTTTGTAACACTATTTATAGAAGGTATTGACCCAGGCATGATGAACATCATTTTGCTTGCAGGATTTGTTATCGTATTTTATCTCTTTTTTATTCGTCCAAAGCAACAGGAAGCTAAAGAAGGGAAATCTTTCCTTGAAAACATGCAAAAAGGTGATAAAATCGTCACTGCAGGTGGCATACACGGACGTATAGCAAAGATGGATGAGACTACTCTCTTAGTAGAGGTAGACACTAATACAAAAATACGTATCGAAAAAACAGGTATATCAATTGAGCTTACAAAACAATTGACAGCACCGAAAAAAGAAGAATAAGAATTGTATTTTATTCATTACCTTTAAAGCCCATTTTCTCTTACAGATTATGGGCTTTTTTTATGGCAAAAGAACAACTAAATAAATCAAAAATACTCACACTTGCTGCTTGCTTTGGCATTTCTATTTTGCTTTGGTTTGCCAGCAATTTTTCGCATCAATACGAAAAAGAAATACCAATTTATCTTTCCTATACTGACATCCCTGACGACAAACTCATCGCACAACCCGTCAATGTGATTTACACAACGATAAGAACTACAGGATGGTCTTTATTATTTACGAACTATGAGGACATTAACATCAAATTGAAATGGGAAGATTTTGATGAGAGAGGGCTTCTTTCTGTTCCGAATACAGAAAACTTTGTACAACATTACATTTCGAAAAGTAAAATTATCAATACACAACCAGAGAATTTTGTCATTCAAGCTACTGATTTAGCCAACAAAAAAGTTCCTCTTGAATTACACTTTGATACTGATGGACTTCCAGAAAATTTCTTTTTATCATCTGCACCACAGCTATCACACGATAGTATCTCTATCTATGGCACGAAAGAACAACTCGCCAATATAAATGCTGTAAAAACAGAAAAAACGACACTTAATGATAGTGAAATAGAAGAACAAAAGCTGATAATTCAGACAATAGAAAATGTACGATACGAAAGAGAAGATATAACCATACAATATAAAATCGAAGAATTTTCTGAAAAGGAAATTGAAGTAAATGTATCTATCGCAAATGCGCCAGAAAATATCGAATTCAGTATTTTCCCAGAGCAAATAAAATTAAAATCTTTGCTTCCTTTTA
>JBMZDS010000113.1:0-5565 GCA_049614465.1 Chitinophagales bacterium | reverse complement strand
CGCTGTTTATTAAGGGTAGATATAAAAATAATTGGAACGTCCGTGAACGGCTCACAAGCCTGTTTAATCCTAGTTGTATATTCTTTAATAGAATTGGTTTCCTTATTCTCTACCAAATCCCATTTATTTACGACTAATACTACACCCTTACGTTTGCGTTCTGCCAATCCAAAAATGCTAATATCTTGTGATGTTATTCCTTTTTCTGCATCTATCATTATGATACATACATCTGCTTCATCCATTGCTTTTATAGCACGAATCACAGAATAAAACTCTAGATTTTCATGAACTTTAGATTTTCTACGAATTCCTGCTGTATCTATCAATACTAGATCTTTTCCATATTTGTTATAGTGCGTATTGATCGTGTCACGTGTAGTTCCAGCGATATTTGTCACTACATTTCTATCCTCTCCGAGAAAAGCATTGATAATTGAAGATTTTCCAGCATTAGGCTGTCCTACGATACAGATTTTAGGAATTTCTTTTTCGTATTCTTCTTCTGCAGGTTTCATATCTTCGATGATAGCATCCATGAGTTCACCTGTACCACTACCATTGATAGAAGAAATAGAAACTAGATTCTCAAATCCAAGGCTATAAAATTCTGTAGCATCAAGAAGTCGTTGTCCGTTATCTACTTTATTGACTACTACAATAACTTTTTTCTCTGTTCTACGCAAAATGTCTGATACAGCGTCTTCCAAATCTGTAATACCTACTGTCACATCTACGACAAACAATAGGAGAGAAGCTTCTTCTACTGCTATCATCACTTGCTCTCGTATAGCCGACTCAAATATATCATCTGATTGTGGAACCCATCCACCAGTATCGATTAAGTTAAATTTGATGCCACCCCAATCGGATTCGCCATACAATCTATCTCTTGTGACACCACTTTGATCATCTACGATAGATCTTCGCTGTCCTGTCAATCTATTAAATAAAGTTGATTTTCCTACATTAGGTCTTCCTACTATTGCTACTGTTTCCACTTTCTGCTAAAATTTAGGTAAAGGTACGGAGAAAAAGGATGATTAGTGACTAATTAAAAATTAGGAATTGATAATTAAGAATTACTTTGCAAACGACAACAAATCATCTTTTCATTTTGGAGGTTTTTTTGAGAAAATAATAAGGTCAATATTGCCTGCTCTATCCTTAGTTATCTAATTTTTATATCCAAATTTTTTCAATTGTAGATCATCACTACGCCATTTGTCTTTTACTTTGACAAACAGTTCTAAGAATACTTTTTTACCAAGGAATCGTTCCATACGAATACGGGCATTTGTACCTACTTTTTTGATAGCAGCTCCACCTTTTCCTATAATTATGGATTTTTGTGTATCTCGCTCTACATAGATTACAGCAGATATACGAATAATCTTAGGCTCATCCTTAAATGATTCTACTTCTACTTGCGTTGCGTAAGGGATTTCTTGCTTGTATTGTTCAAGGATTTGCTCACGTATGATTTCGGACATGAAAAATCGTTCAGATTTATCTGTCAAAGCATCTTTGTCATAATACGCAGGTGAAACTGGTAATTTTTCAACAACAAAGTTTAAGATAGACTCGATATTGAATTTTTCTAATGCAGAAATACACAAAATTGTTGCATTGGGTAGTGTGTTTTGCCATGCTTCAACATATTCTTTTACTTGTTCTTCGCTTTTTGCAGTATCTATTTTATTGATAAGTAAAAGGGTAGGAGTCGTATTATCTTTTAGGTTTTTGTAGATAGGCTCTTGCTTTTCTATTGCAGCTCCTAGCTCCGTCATGTATAGAAAAGTGTCCGCATCTTTAAATGCAGAACTAACAAAATCATTCATGCTTTCTTGCATTTTGTATGCAGGGTCATTGATATAGCCAGGCGTATCTGAAAATACAATTTGATAATTTTCATCATTGACGATACCTAATATACGATGACGAGTAGTCTGCGCTTTGTGTGTGATGATAGAAAGTCGCTCACCTACGAGTGCATTCATTAGTGTTGATTTTCCTACATTGGGCAATCCGATAATATTGACGAAACCTGCTTTGTGTTTTTGCATGGTACAAAGGTATGATTAGTTATGAAAGGATTCATAAAATTTATCCTTGATTTTTTCATTAAACGGGAGTAAAAATGAACCTAAATTTTCATCTCCCAGTATCATTACTTTTTCTTCGTTTGTGATTAGTAGTTTGACTAATAAAAATGAAACAAAAGCATCTAGCTCATCATCAGAAGTGATTGCAGCCATATCAAAATCATAATTTCCTATTATTGCTTTAATAGCTGGGACATTGCTTAATTTTTCTTTTATAGCTGAAAAATGATTTTTGTCTTTTTTATATACCCATTCATTATCTTTTATTCCTTCTAATTTTAACCAAATCCAGATAGCAACTGCTGGATGAACTTCTACTAATAGCTTTTTTCAGCAATCAAGTCTTTTTGCGAATGTATGAGTTCAAAATCTTGATTATTAGCATTATCATATCCTCCGATAATAGGATATCCGAGCATAAATTTTGTTATCGTCCAGTGCGGACAGCCACAATAACCTCTGATGCTAATTCCTTTTGGTGTTTGGAATTCATACTCCTTCTTAGTGAAGAATTTTTCGATTTTTCTTTTTGTAAAAACTCCTTTCTTAAAGTCTGGAGTAGCATTTTTAGAGCCTGATGTGAGTGGTGCATCCCAAGAAATAATAACTTCTTTTTCAAGATTAGCTAGAAATGATTGTAAACACGAATGAGTCAAATCTCTGATTATTATTTTTTCATTTTCATCAATATAACAAACTGTGGAGTTCTTTCCTGGAGCTGGATCTATGCCTATTGCTTTCATTCTTTTAAAATTATTTTGCAAAATAACATTTAATACTTGCAGAAACAAAAAAATGCCTTATCTTCGCACTCCACATCGCGGGATGGAGCAGTCGGTAGCTCGTTGGGCTCATAACCCAAAGGTCGTAGGTTCGAGTCCTACTCCCGCTACTAAGAAAAGCCTTGACATTTTTGTTAAGGCTTTTTTCTTGCCTAAAATTCACGTATAACTTTGTATTGATAGTCCATAAAAGTATCTTTGAGCGATATTCATTATATAGATATACTTATGGAATTGACAAAAGGGAATACACTAGACGAATTCATTATCATGAAAGAAAAAGATTATCCTGATGCTTCGGGAAATCTTTCTAAGCTACTCCGTGATATAGGTGTTGCATCAAAGGTAATCAATCGTGAAGTCAATAAAGCAGGATTGGTAGATATACTAGGTGCAGCAGGGACTACTAATGTACAAGATGAAGAAGTCCAAAAATTGGATGTTTATGCCAATAATATGTTGATTAATTACCTGAAAACAGGTGGTCAATGTGCTGGAATTGGATCTGAAGAGAATGATGACATCATTGTAGTCGATACCGAAGAAGGAAATAATGCTCACTATGTGGTTTTGATGGATCCACTAGACGGTTCTTCTAATATTGATATCAATGCTACTATTGGCACTATTTTTTCTATCTACAAAAGAAAGTCGCCTAAAGGAAATTGTAATCTTGATGATTTTTTACAAGAAGGCACTGAATTAGTGGCAGCAGGATATGTTATCTATGGTTCTTCTACAATGTTGGTTTATAGTACTGGGAGTGGAGTGAATGGTTTTACGCTAGACCCAAGTATTGGTGAGTTTTGTCTTTCTCATCCCAATATCAAAACCCCAGATACTGGAAAATATTACTCTGTAAATCAATCTAACTATAAATTTTTCAATACAGCTACACGTAGATATATAGATTGGCTTGTAGAGGAAAAACGTAAAGGGTTGCGATATATCGGTTCGATGGTGGGGGATATGCACCGTACTTTGCTAAAAGGCGGAATTTTTATGTATCCTGCAACGGAAGATGCTCCTTCTGGAAAATTAAGATTGCTATACGAATGTATCCCCATGGCATTTTTGATGGAACAAGCTGGTGGGCGTGCTATCGATGGCAATGAAGCTATCATGGATATAAAACCAACAGAATTGCATCAACGTAGTGCTATTTATATTGGTTCTACTCGTCTTATCAATCGTGTCGATCAATTTGTAGAGAAATATTCGTTTTAGAGCTTGTTAAGTATATTTTACTACGTCACATTTGTTTCATACCAAGTGTCAATAAGTAAATCTTTTTGTTCTGCGGCCTGCACTGCGAGAGTATCACATCTTTCATTTTGTTGATGTCCTGCATGTCCTTTTATCCATCTAAATTTTACATTGTGTTTTCGATAGATTTGTAAAAACCGTTTCCATAAATCAGGATTTTTTTTCTTGGCAAATTTTTTCTTTTCCCATCCAAAAACCCAACCTTTTTCTACTGCATCGACTACATATTTTGAATCAGAAACGACTAAAACTTGCATTTGAGGACGCTTGAGAGTTTCTAGCCCTACTATTACAGCTAGCAATTCCATTCTATTATTGGTAGTATGACGAAATCCTTGTGAAAGTTCTTTGTAGTGTTTGCCGCTTTCGAGTACGATGCCATAACCTCCATTTCCTGGGTTTCCTTTTGCAGCTCCGTCAGTGTATAGTTTTATATTCATGTTTATTTATAAAAATATTCGCTATCACTATTGATTATATATCCTTTGAGTTTTTCAGATTTCAAATCGAGCAAAGGCGCAATATTAAAGATGCGTTTTTCCATGATGAGCATTTTACACAAATCATTATGTGTATGATGCTTTAAAGTCAATTCCATCATGCCATTTTCATTAATGATACCTGTAGTTTCTAGCGAAAATTCATGAGGCTTGATGCAGCCACCGCCATATGACAGGTCTACAGTAATAAAATTATCTTCTGTTGTTATTTTTGAAATTTTAAACCGCAATTCTTCAGTTGTAGGCGTAGAACTTTCAACAATAGTAATCATAGGAACTAGTGCTTCTACGCTATTCTCTTCATTTTTTGTCTCTACAATTTCATTTTTCATAGTCTCTGATTGACTTACTTGTTCTTTACTTTTGCATGAAAAAGCCAAAAAAATCATCATTATATATAGTGTAAACCTCATTTTATATTGGTTTTATTAGGTGAATGTGCCAAATTTATGCCAAATTGAAAACTTTCATGTAAACTTAAGTAATTTTGGGCAGCAAATGAATTTCTTTTTTCACAATACAATTACAATCAATGGCGAAAACTACTCGTCTATTTCTTTGCAAGAAAATGCACATCTTGTTTCCCAAGATACTACGCATGAGTATTTTGATTTTTGGAATTTCATTAAGAATTGGCTAGATGAATCCAAGGATTATATTGAAGTAAAAACATCTGGATCAACCGGGAAGCCCAAAATCATCAAGCATAAAAAGGAGAGAATGCTTGCAAGTGCTAAGATGACTTGTGATTTTTTTGGTTTGAACGATAGACATAAAGTATTACTTTGTTTATCTCCTAGTCATATAGGTGGAATGATGATGGTCGTTCGTGCTTTGTATACAGGAATGAGCCTTGAAGTAGTAAAACCTTCATCAAATCCATTATTTAACTTGGATGAAGAAATTGACTTT
>JBMZDS010000112.1:0-5604 GCA_049614465.1 Chitinophagales bacterium | reverse complement strand
ACAAGAACTTCAAAATCACACCTGACCAACTATTGTAAGAATGTAATTTTTCATATTGTTCGGGCGCAAGCTTACGAAGTTTATTCAGATTGCAAGCTGGAATATTAGGAAAATCATGATGCTCATTGTGATAACCTACATTGTATGTAATTAGATTGAGTGGTCCATAATATGAATATGTCTCCTGCCCTTCTTTAAATACATAATGTTCTGAAATGAAATGTCCAGACGTAGGATGCAGACTTCCCGCAAGCAATAAAGAAAGTAGTAAAAAGAAAATACCATATCCACTCATAAAATACAATAGCGGTACAATCACCAATACTTGAAAAATGATATTGTATATCTGCCATTTATCTACTTTTATTACTTTGACAAAAACAGGTCGAAGTGCATAGAAAAGTATCTGATGCAAAAACCAAACGAACTTTCCGAAAAATCCTCTGAATAATTTTGCCTCCGACTGTGTAGGTATATCTACATCTACACCATCCTTGCCTTGCTCCCAGTGATGCATACCATGATACACTTTGAATGACATTGCATAAGGGAAAATGATAGGTAGATTGGCAATAAATGCGAGCAGATTGTTATGCTCTACTTTCTTAAAAGCAAGATTGTGCGTCACTTCATGTATTGCCAAAAACAAAGCATGTGCAATACTCGCTCCTATGATGTAAGTAATGGCTACAAATACAACCCAAGCCCAAGCCCCTATATCTAATGCAAATATTTTATCAATATTGAACGCTACTAAAAACTGAATAGCTACCAAAACAACAACTGAAATCGCAATTTTAGGATTGTGACCAAAAAGTTCTTTGACTTCTGGATGATCTTTCAGAATAGCTTTTTTCCTAGCGATGTGTGGCTCTGGCCCTTCATCCCAATAATAATCATTTTTTGCTCTTGTACTCATCTTACTCTAAAGATTGGTTATTGAGGTGCGAAAATACAAAACAAATAGCAAATGAATTTCATGACAACTCCCAATAACCACAAAGCATACTTTTTATGAACTTAGAAAATAAATAACGTACATTTACATACAACACCCATCATAATAATCAGCTATCAATGAAAGCAAAACTGACACTTTTATTCCTTTTATTTACGCTACTCAGCACTGCTCAGAACACCAATATTGCAATCATAGGATGCCATGTGCAGTCACGTCCCGCTCCTACTTTTGATTATTTAGTAGAAAATGTACAACCTAAATACTCCATCTGGGTAGGCGACAATGTCTATGCTGATACGAAAGAAGATAGTACACATCTCGAAAATCAATTAGCCATTCTTGCTGCAAAAAAAGGATTTCAGGCTTTGAAAACAAGTTCACAGTTTTTTGTCACTTGGGACGACCATGATTTTGGACTCAATAATGCAGGAGGAGATTATCCACTCAAAGAAGTACATAAGACCGTTCATCGTGATTTTTGGGAACTCGAAGAAGAAATTCCTGAAGACAGAGATGGTGTGTATTATTCGCACATCACGGAAGAAGAAAATGGAAAAACCATACAGTTTATCATGCTTGATGGCAGATACAATAGAGATAAACCATCTAAAAGAAATGGCACTGCTCTAGGAGAAGAGCAATGGCAATGGTTAGAAGAAGAATTGAAAAAAGAAGCAGACTTACGATTTGTAGTATCTGGCTATCAAGTACTACTCAATAGACCTACACGATGGGAATCATGGACGAAAATAGGAAAGGAAAAGAAAAAACTATTTCAAACGATAAAAGATGCTGATGCAAAAGGAGTAGTATTCATAACGGGTGACCAGCACTACGTAGAAGTACTCAAAGCTAAAAAAGACAAAATAGGCTATGATACATACGAAATCATGGCGTCAGGTATCAATCAAACAGAAAAAGCAGGACTGGCGCACAATCGAGTGGCAGGTCCTGACTTGACATACAATAGTGCGTCTGTGATAGAAGTACAATGGGAAGATAAAGAATCAAAAGATGCACATATCTTATTTACTGTGACGAATGTAGAAAATGGAGATACTACTTTAACGTATGAAATACCATTTGAAAACATCGGACTTTAATACTTAAAAAATAAAACACTATGCAATATAGAAAAATGGGAAAAACAGGATTACAATTGAGCGCACTTTCATTTGGAAGTTGGGTGACATTTGGTAGTCAGATAGACAATAAAGTGGCTACAGAATTAATGGCGCTCGCTTATGATAAAGGTGTCAATTTCTTTGATAATGCAGAGGTGTATGCAAGTGGAAAGTCTGAACTCGTCATGGGTGACATTTTGAAAAAGATGAACTGGGACAGAAGTACGTATGTATTGAGTAGTAAAGTATTTTGGGGAGGAGAATTACCCAATCAAAAAGGATTGATGCGGAAACATGTGGTCGAAGCCTGTCATGCTGCGTTGAAAAGATTGCAAGTTGAATATTTAGATTTGTTTTTCTGCCACAGACCTGATATAGATACTCCTATATCTGAGACAGTATGGACAATGCACAATCTGATTCAACAAGGGAAAATTCTCTACTGGGGAACTAGCGAATGGACAGCACAACAAATCACTGAAGCACACTATGTAGCCGAGCGATACAATCTTATCGCACCAGTAATGGAACAACCACAGTACAATATGTTTGCTCGTGAGAAAATGGAACAAGATTTTGTGCCACTTTTCAAAAACTTTGGCTTAGGAACTACCATATGGTCACCATTAGCATCAGGTATTTTAACAGGCAAATATCTCGATGGTATTCCTGAAGGCTCTCGTATGACTATCGAATCGCTACAATGGATAAAAGAAATGCTCTGGACAGATGAAAACCAAACAAAAGTTCGTCAATTGAAAAATCTTGCTGATGAAATAGGAATGTCACTTACACAACTTTCTCTCGCTTGGTGTTTAAGCAATGAAAATGTGAGTACAGTCATCTTAGGAGCAACTAAAATACATCAACTCGAAGAAAATCTCGGTACAATGGATAATATCGACAAGGTAACACCCGCTGTAATAGAAAGAATTGAAGAGATTTTAGCCAATAAGCCTGTGATAAAAGTGTATTAAATTTCATCCTTAAAACCAAAAAGTCCGAATTCATTTTGAATTCGGACTTTTTATATCAATTAATTTATCGACTATTAATAGTACTTCACTACAAATACTACTCTACGATTTTTTGCTCGTCCAGCAGCTGTAGCATTGTCTGCTACTGGTTCTGTTTCTCCAAACCATTCTGTTGTCATTCTACTACTAACTACTCCTAGTGACTCCAATCTTTCTTTTACAGCATTAGCTCTGTTTTTAGAAAGTGTCATATTTGCTTCATCATCACCTTGACTATCTGTATGACCTGAAATCATCAAATTGAGACTTTTATTTTCTTTCAAGATTTTAGCTAGATTTTCTAATTCATCATCACTTGAAGATTTAATTGTTGATTTCCCTGAATCAAATACCAAATTGTCAAACGCCAACTGTAATGCCTCTTGTACTTCTTCCTTTATCTCAGGGCAGCCTTTATTCTCACGAATTCCTGCTTCTTCAGGACATTTATCTTCGATATCTATGATGCCATCTTTATCTGTGTCAGCATATGGACATCCTTTATTTTCTTTAGGACCCACTTCATCTATACAGTCATCTTTCCCATCATGTATCCCATCTTCATCCGTGTCAGGGCAACCGTTGAATTTATCTATTCCCGCTACTTCTGGACATTCGTCATCTTTGTCAGCAACACCATCTTCATCCGTATCAGGGCAACCATCAAATTGACGTAACCCAGGCGTATCTGGACAAGCATCATCTTCATCAGCGATACCATCCTTATCCGCATCATCCATTGCATTTCTTGTCAAATAAATCACAGAAGGCAAGTGATCGCTATATCCTCCTATATATGTATTCCCTCCAAAAGAACGATAATTCCCATTTTTGTATGTTCCCCATCGGTTTATCCAATCTTGATTGTAGACAATCTCCGCACTATGCAATGCCAATAAATTTTCATCCTCATTGAGAAAAGCTGAAGAAACTATTACTTGGTCAAACAAATTGATACTTCCTCTATAGCCTAAAGATCCATATCCTTGCTTATAGTCTTTATACAAAGGATTATATAAATCACCAGCACTTACATCTTTTTCTTTTTTCTTTGCTTCTAAGACTTTCTTTACTGAAGGACTTGTAGGATCATCATTCAAATCGCCCATTACAATTACTTTTACATTAGGGTCAGCTTTCAATAATGAGTCTGTCACTACCTTTAGCTGAGCGGCTGCCTCTCCTCTCAGTCTACTTTCTGCTCTACGTGATGGCCAGTGATTGACAAATACATGTACCTTTTCTCCTAATAGATCTCCTTCTACCCACAAGATATCACGTGACATGACTTTACTTTCTTCTTTCTTGTCATAGTACATATCTTCAAAACGAATAACTTCTGTATTTTCTACTGTAAAATACTTTGGTTGATAAATCATACCTACATCAACACCTCTTCCATCCATAGAATTGTAATGAATAATCTCATATCCTTTGTCTGCGATATCACCATGCGCTACTAAATCTTCTAAAACATCAATATTCTCTATTTCAGAAACCCCAAGTATCGCTGCTCCATCTGGCGTATATTCTGTTCCTAACTCTTTGATAACAGAGGCTAACTTACTAACCTTATCCTCATACAATTCTTCTGTATATTGTCTATGTCCATCAGGTGAATTATCATAGTCATTGACATTAGCATAGAAAAATTCTTTCTCTACTGTTATCTCACTATTATTTTTCATGAACTCATTGAACTCTTTTTTTGTAAAAAGATCATCATTGCTTTCTAATAACTTTTTCAATTCTTTTTTAGAGAGCGTTTTTCCAAACATTTTTTCAAACTTATCTGTATCCCATTCTCTATACTCTATATTGTCAGTAGAGACAGAAGGTAAGTTTTCAAAATCGATTTTTTTGAAAGGAAATTTAAAATTGATAGTTTCATCAATATCATCTAATGAACGCTTATCTACAGTACTAATTGGAAAAGTTGTGACATAATCAGCATCTCCTTCCAAATACTTTTCCACAGAAACAGCCTGTACAGAGTGCTCTGTATCAAACAAATTCTCCAAATTGTAAAAACCTACACAAACCACTTCTTTTTCGGTGTCTTGCGCTACGCCTATCAATGCAGGCAACAATAAGAGAAATACCAATATTTTTTTCATAGCAATCATTTTGCATTATTTATCTGCAAAAGTAATCTTTGTTTCACCAAAAAACGAGCAGTTTTATTAACTTCATAATAATTTAATAAAACAAATTCCCATCTTTTAGACTTACCTTTGACGGGTTTTACACACCTTGTTATTTTTTAGCTTTTAGAAATGTACATTGTGTCCAACAAAGAAAAATATTAGTTTTATATAGGCTTATGAATTATATACAGAAATTATCATTTTGTGGTTTACTCGTTTTTTTAGGATTCACTACTATAGTGGTAGCGCAGGACGACATCCCTACGCTGACTTTAGAAGAACTAGAGGAAATAGAAAAAGGGGATAAACCCTATGCACCATCTCTACTCAATGACACTAGAGATATCTATGCTAAT
>JBMZDS010000111.1:0-5650 GCA_049614465.1 Chitinophagales bacterium | reverse complement strand
TTCCCTTTACACTAGCTACAGCAGTAGGTGGAGGCGCAGGAGTTGCTATAGAAGGCAATGGAGTTCAAATCAATAACTTAATCGTGCCGAACCTTAATATTAAAGGAGATGTAAATCCATAAACTATGAAGAAGACGATATTTACAACGATAGTTGCCATATGTATGGCATTCTTTTCATTTGCTAATGATTTTGAAGGTATAATTGTACAATCTTATTATGATGGTGCGAGCAATCAATCTATT
Source organism: Chitinophagales bacterium (assembly GCA_049614465.1). Taxonomy (GTDB): domain Bacteria; phylum Bacteroidota; class Bacteroidia; order Chitinophagales; family UBA8649; genus JBMZDS01. Next base: position 5,405 of record JBMZDS010000111.1, on the reverse strand, counting down.
GAAATGGAATGGTATATTAGTGGAAATGAAATCAAGCTTGTAATGAATGGAGGAGGAGAAGAAATTACTTTTTTGACTAAAGATGAACAAATGATAGTTTTATCTGAACGACAAGTAACTGAAGATGGACAATCTTATTTCTACAGACTAGCTGCTAGTGAGATAAAAACTACAATTAATACTGATATTAATGCAATTATTCTTGATGAAGAGAAATTGTTAAATGATGTCGAGATAGAAGTGGGTGGTTCTGTAAATGGAACTATTACTTACAATACAGCGATTGATATATCTATGGATTATTTTGGTTCGTTTTTCAAGAGCAATTATGAATTCTTGATTCTAGCAAATCTAAATATCGATCAATTTCCAGTTTCTTCTCAATTGAAAAATAGTAATGGTGTTTTGATTTCGTATATAGAAACTACTAGTATTGTTGAAGAAAAATTAGCTGAGGAAGAATTTGCAATACCTGCTGATATGATTGATGCTGATACACTTAATGAATAGTTGATTTTTCCTACCTTTACAATCTATGAAAAAAATAATCGCAATAGGCGGAAGTACAAGTTCTAAATCTATTAATAAAGCACTTGCTCATTATGTAGCTTCACAAGTTAATAGTGTAACTGTAGAGAATCTTGATATGCGAGATTTTGATATGCCAATGTATAGCGAAGATGCGCAAGCTGATAATGGTATCCCACAATTAGCAAAAGATTTAAGTGAGGCAATCAAAAGTTGTGATGGTATAGTCTTGTCATTGGCAGAACATAATGGACATTTTCCTGCGGCTTTTAAAAATATCACTGACTGGCTGTCTGTAGTAGATGGTAGTGATATGTGGCATAAGAAACCTATGTATTTGTTAGGGACATCTCCTGGCCCTAGGGGAGCGATCAATGTATTAGAATACAGTCTTAAACTAATGCCTTTTTTAGGAGCGAATATTGTTGCTCATTTTTCATTGCCTTCATTCAATACCAATTTTTCTCTCGAAGAAGGTGTAAAAGATGAAGAATTGAAAACTCAATTTCTTGAGCAACTTGCATTATATCAAGCTGCGCTATAAAACACACTCATAAAAGCATATATTTAAAGAGAAATAAATTTCTACTTTTCTATGAATGTGTATGCTTTTATTATTCCTATTGTTCTGATACTGCTGATTGCAGAAATCTTAGTCAATTTTTTTGGCAAAAAAAATCTATATAACTTTCAAGATACGATAGCTAATCTAGGTACGGGAATAGGTAATCAATGTGTCAATCTTGGAGTTGCATTTTTTGTCTATAAATTTTATGGATGGTTGTATCAGTTTGCTCCTTGGGAAATACCTCCTACATGGTACTATTTGATTTTATTATTATTGCTGCAAGATTTTATTTTTTATTGGTTTCATAGAGTAGGGCATGAGCGCAATATTTTTTGGGCGGCACACATGCCACATCATTCTAGCGAAGAGCTCAATCTTTCGGTAGCTTTGCGAGCTAGTTTTACATAGCGCTTGTTTCAGTTTTTATTTTTTGATTGGATTTTAGTTCTAATTGGGTTTTCTCCTGAGATGGTTTATGCAATGGCAGCAGTGCATCTTTTGATTGCTTTTTGGCATCACACAAAATTGATAGGAAAATTAGGATGGTTTGAAAAATTCTTCGTTACACCTTCTCACCACAGAGTGCATCATGGAGTAAATCCGCAATATCTAGATAAAAACTATTCTGAGTTCTTAATTATCTGGGACAAGATGTTTGGAACGTATGAGGAGGAGCAAGAAGAAGTTTGTTATGGAATCACACATCCGCCTAGAACATGGGATCCTATTTATATCAATTTTCAATATTGGAAGCAGCTTGTTGATGATGCTATTGCAGCACCATATTGGTGGGATAAGATTCGGATATGGCTTATGCCAACAGGATGGCGACCTAGAGGATTGCCGCCTTATGAGTTGGATAAAAATAAGATAGGATATACGCTAAAGGAGCAAACGAAATATACAAGTAGACAATTTCGTAATGCAAAGCCTTATTTGATTTTTCAAGTCGTCATAGCTATGGCTTTTTTATATGTAACAGTAGATATGAGTAATGCTTTGACTGGGTTTCATCGGATGATTCTTTCATCAGGGATATTTGTCATGATAATTGCATGGGGAGGTATTTTACAAGCCAAGAAATGGGCACTACCCTTAGAGATTTTCAGATTGATTTTGATGGGAATTTCGCTAGTAGGTATTCTTCATGTTTCTCGTATCGCAGATTGGACAAGTTGGACAACCATTTTGGTCTCTGTATTGGTTGGGCTGTCTTTATTGATCGCTTCTTTTTTCTTCGCTAAAGGAGAAACTGAAGGACATAATATGCCTCAAGTTGATGTGTCACTTTAGATTTACCAAAATAAAAGCCCATTCTATAATTGACATAGAATGGGCTTCTTTATTTGACGGCAGTTTTCTTACAAACTAGCCAATATTGTATTGAATGTATCACTAGGACGCATTGCTTTTGCTACTAAAGCATCTGTTGTAGAATAATAACCTTCTACATTCATTGCTACTCCTTGTGCTTCATTGAGTTCAGCTACGATTTTGCTTTCGTTTTCATTCATTGTATTCTTAAAATCGCCAAATGCAGTTTTTAAGTCTGCATCTTTATCTTGCTTCGTCAATTCTTCTGCCCAGTACATTGCTAGATAAAAATGACTTCCTCTATTGTCCAATTCATTGACTTTTCTAGAAGGAGACTTTCCTGTATTCAGTAGTCTTACAGTTGCTTCGTCTAGACAATCTGCCAATATTTGCGCTTTAGGATTATTTTGTGTAGTTGCCAAATGTTCTAGAGAAACCGCCAATGCTAAAAATTCTCCTAATGAATCCCAGCGTAAGTGATTTTCCTTTTCAAATTGTTGTACGTGTTTTGGTGCAGAACCACCAGCTCCTGTTTCAAACAATCCACCACCATTCATCAATGGTACGATAGAAAGCATCTTAGCACTTGTCCCTAGTTCTAATATTGGGAATAAATCTGTGTTGTAATCACGTAGTACGTTTCCTGTCACAGAAATCGTGTCTTTTCCTTCTTTTATTCTTTCTATAGAATAACGACAAGCTTTTGCCGGTGACATAATCTTGATTTCTAATTCTGCAATGTCGTGATTTGGCAAATATGCGTTTACTTTCTTTATTAATTGTGCATCATGTGCTCTATTTTCATCCAACCAAAATACAGCAGGTGTGTTACTCGCTTTTGCTCTTGATACAGCTAGTTTTACCCAGTCTTGAATCGGTGCATCTTTTACTTGACACATACGCCAGATATCTCCAGTTTCAACTGTATGTTCGATTAGTGTATTTCCATTCGCATCTACGACTTTTACGATGCCGTCAGCAGCGATTTCAAAAGTTTTGTCATGCGATCCATATTCTTCTGCTTTTTGTGCCATCAAACCTACGTTAGGAACAGTTCCCATTGTAGTAGGATCAAAAGCACCATTTTCTTTACAGAACTGTATTACTTCTTGATAGATAGGTGCATAACTGCTGTCTGGAATTACAGCTTTCGTATCTTGTGTTTTTCCTTCAGCATTCCACATACATCCACTTGTACGAATCATTGCAGGCATAGATGCATCGATTATCACATCACTTGGTACGTGAAGATTTGTGATTCCTTTATCGCTATCTACCATTGCTAAGTTAGGAGCATTTTCCATACATGCTTTGATATCTGCCTCTATTGCTGCTTTTTTATCAGCAGGCAATTCGTTCAATTTTCCAACTAGATTACCAAATCCATTATTGACATCTACACCTAGTTTTTCAAAAGTATCACCATGCTTTGCAAATAAATCTTTGAAGAAAACACGTACAGCATGTCCAAAAATAATAGGATCAGAAACTTTCATCATTGTTGCTTTCATATGCAATGAAAACAAAACACCAGAATTCTTAGCATCTGCTATTTGCTCTTCGAGAAAAGTCATCAATGCTTTTTTGCTCATGAAAGTACCATCAATCACTTCACGATCTTGCAAAGCAATTTTCTCTTTCAATACAGTTACATTTCCATCAGCAGTATGGTGTTCTATATTTACAGTAGTTGCACCGTCAATAGTCACCGACTTCTCATTGTGACAAAAATCGCCACTAGTCATTGTTGATACATGTGATTTTGAATCTTTAGACCATGCACCCATTGAGTGTGGATTTGACTTCGCATACATTTTAACAGGTTTTGGAGCTCTACGGTCAGAGTTTCCTTCACGCAATACTGGATTTACAGCACTACCCAGTACTTTTTTGTAACGAGCGAAAATAGCTTTCTCTTCATCAGTAGTCGTATCTTCTGGAAAATCAGGAATAGCATATCCATCATTTTGCAATTCTTTGATAGCTGCTTTCAACTGTGGTACAGAAGCACTGATATTTGGTAGCTTGATAATATTAGCGTCTGGCTTTTTCACCATTTCACCTAGTTCTGCGAGTGCATCACTTACTTTTTGTTCTTCTTTGAGAAAATCATTAAAATTAGCAAGGATTCGTCCTGCCAAAGAAATATCTTTTGTCTCTACATCGATGTTTGCTTTACTTGTAAATGCTTTTACGATAGGTAGTAATGATTGTGTAGCTAATGCTGGAGCTTCGTCTGTCTTGGTGTATATTATTTTTGCTGACATAAATATCTATTGATTTTGTAAAATTAGGCTGCAAAGATAGTCTATCTACAGGAAAAAATTATTATCAAATCTAGTCCTGTTTTAGCATTTACAATCAAATCGTTATATTTGCAGTCGATATGAGTAAAATATTCAATCAATATCAAGAAGAAACAGATGTGTTAGTCGCTGAAAAAACCAGTGAAGGCTATAATCTTATCGTGCACAATGATGAAGTTAATACTTTTGATTGGGTAATAAAAGCACTTGTCGAAATCTGTGAACACTCTTCTATTCAAGCAGAACAATGCTCATTATTTATTCATTTTCAAGGCAAGTATGCTGTAAAAGAAGGTGAACTCAGCAAACTCCGTCCACTCCGTGATGCTATCGTAGAGAGAGGGATTAATGCGACTATTGAGTAGAGTACTAAATTATTTCCGAAAATTAATCATTTAAAAATCAGTTCCTTAGTCATTAGCTAATCTGCTAATTGTACAATTAACTCATTAATTTCTGCCAACTGACATACTTTCTATACAATCATCTATCGTTAAAGAGGAGTTGTTAATAATTTGCACTCATTTTTAAAGATGCTTGCTATTATTTTGCCGAAATACCTAAAATGTAAGGGAATGATGAAATTGTTTAGAAATATTGCTACACTATTATTGCTTTTCTTGTCTATCAATACGATAGCGCAGGAGACAGCTTTTTATACAGAAAATGAGCACTTCAATACGGGAATG
>JBMZDS010000110.1:0-5691 GCA_049614465.1 Chitinophagales bacterium | reverse complement strand
ATTCGTTTTTCAATATATTGAAACAGTGCGGACAAGTCGTCACGATTTTTTTGACATTGTAGCCATTCAAGACTTCGATATTGGTCATCGCAGCCATCTGAAAAGCAAACTCATTTCCTGCTCTTTTTGCCGGATCACCTGTACAACTTTCTTCTGTGCCGAGTACAGCATAGTCCGTTCCTACATGATTCAATATCTTGATAAAGGCACGTGTTATTTTCTTTGCTCTATCATCAAAACTTCCTGCACAGCCTACCCAAAAAAGGATTTCTGGTTCCTTTCCTGCTGCCATCATTTCTGCCATTGTAGGTATATTCATCTTCTTCGAGTATTTAGTTTTTTAGTAGTTAGATATTAGTATTGAGTATCCTCTACCTTATTTAATTATTCTTTTCATTTTAATAATTGTAGTATTTAGTCTAATATCTAGATACTAATTACTAGCATCTATTTTATTCTTCCTTCGCCCAATTGAATCTATCCATTGGATTGAACTGCCAAGGTGCGCCATTGTTTTCTACGTTTGTAAACATATTGTTCCACTCCTCTGGAGAGTTTGATTGTTCTAGTATTAAATTTCTACGCAATTCTACTATAATATCAAGCGGACTGATAGTCACAGGACAAGCTTCTACACAAGCGTTGCAAGTAGTACAAGCACGTAGCTCTTCTACAGACACATATTCTTCGCTTATTAGTGATTTTCCATCGTCTTTGTATTCGCCATTTGCTTTTATATTTAATGCAACTTCCTCTAGTCTGTCACGAGTATCCATCATTACTTTTCTAGGCGAAAGTTTTTTACCTGTTTGCGATGCAGGGCATTGCTCTGTACATCTTCCGCACTCTGTACAAGTGTATGCGTCTAGTAGATTTTTCCAAGACAAATCTTGTACATCTTTTGCTCCAAAAGTAGGAATCTCTGGCTCGGCACCATCAGCAGGTGCTGCAAAAGCAGTATCAGGATTCATCATTAGCTTGATTTCCTTCGTTACTGACTCCATGTTCGGAATATATCCCTTTGGTTTTAAGCTAGAGAAATAAGTGTTAGGGAATGCCAACATGATATGTAAATGCTTAGAGAATGGCAAGTAAACCAAAAAGCCTAAAACACCTAAAATGTGTCCCCACCATCCGATACGTTCTATAATATGCAATGTGCTAGTACTCATATTGCCAAATAAAGCAGGACCTAAAAATGAGGAAATAGCAAATGGATATGTATGTCCAGTTTCATTGAAATACAATACTTGATCGGCTCCATTCATCATAAAAATACAAGTCACTAAATAAAGTTCTGCAAAAAGGATAATGTTTGCATCCAATTTTGGCCATCCGTTCATCTCAGAGCGAACAAGTCTTGGCACTTTCAATAAATTTCTTCTGTACAAGAAAATTAGTGTAGCTACAAATGCAAAAACAGACAAAATTTCGATAAAACTAATTGTCAGGGCATAGATTCCTTTTAAAAATCCTACATTTTCTATAGCATGATATATTATTCTATGACTTCCTGTAAATCCATCGATAAAAATTTCTATCAACTCAATCTGTGTAATGACAAACGCCAAATAAACAGACAAGTGTAAAAGTGCAGGAAACATCTCTTTGAACATTTTTTTCTGCCCAAATGCGAGTAGCATCATATTCTTAAATCGAGTACCGCTATCACCTTCTACTTTATGCTCTTTTCCGAGTTGAATATTCTTGTAGATTTGAAGATATTTTTTGCCTGCAAAAGCAAATGCGCCTATAGTGACGACTGCAAAAATGATAATTTGTAAAAATGCCATAGATTTACCTTAAATTTAGTGCTAAAATAAGGGCTTTATCATTGCTAAAGATATTTTTAGTCAAAAATTAGCCATAAAAGCCTTATTTTTAAAATCAATCTAAATAAAGAGATGCAAAAAATATATACACTTATTTTATTTACTTGTTTTTTTCTAGCCAATAACTACGCTCAACATGGCATAGGATTGTTAGAAAGAAATACAATTGAAAATACAAAAGATACAGAGGTCTTGTCTTTGCTTGTCAAAGGAGATGCAGCAATGATAAAAAGCGCTGCTTCAAAGCATAATGCTAATTTGAAATATCAATATGGAGATTTGGCAGCTATCGATATTGAGAAACAATATTATGCTGATTTCATGTCAGCGATAGAGGATGTAGATGTACAGATGCCTTCATCAAAGGGACACTTGTTGCTCGATACAGCTCTTATTCATAATAATATTGTTGATGTACACGCTGGGACAGCGCCATTGTCACAAGCTTATACGGGAGAAGGAGTAGTTGTTGGTATTTTAGATGCAGGGATTTATTTTCAGCATGATGATTTTAAAAAGCCCAATGGCGATACTCGTATTCGATATATTTGGGATCAAAACCTGAGTAGTAATCTCAATCCGCCACAGCCTTACGATTATGGTGAAGAGTGGTCTTGGATAGATATTGATAATGGTGTTTGTAATCATATAGAGCCATCAAGTCAAAATGGACATGGTACGACTGTAGCGGGAGTAGCTTGTGGAAATGGATTAGCAACAGGAATGTTTAAGGGAGTAGCTCCTGAAAGTGAAATCATTGCTGTAGCTGTTAATTTTAATGACAATAATTTTTTGCAGCACGTAGTAGATGGGATAGATTATTGTTTCAAAAAAGCTGATGCACTGGGAAAACCTTGTGTCGTAAATACAAGTGTAGGTACATATTTTGGTTCGCACGATGGAAAGGATCTTTCTGCACAATTGATAGATGCTATGTTAGAAGAAAGAGGTGGTCGTGCTGTAGTCGCTGCAGCAGGCAATGGCAACAATATAGGTAATGCCAGTAGTAGTTATAAATCTACACACTTGAGTTATGAAGTGACAAGTGACACTGCCTTTACTTGGTTTTCAAGAATGAGTAATGGAAATATTTATTTTGATTTGTGGGCAGATACGGTAGATTTTAATGATGTCGATTTTGCGATTGCTAATGATGATACGTCTACGTTGACATTAATGGGTAGTACTGATTTTTTCAATATCAAAGAAAGTTTTGTAGGTGACTTGGATGAAGGAGTTTTCCTGACAAGACAGTCATTTAGCATAGATAATGGATTTCAAGGAACAGTAGAAATGTATGCCGAGCAAACAGCAGGAAGATATCATTTAGAAGTACTTATTACCCCTGTCAATAGCAATCATCTTTGGCGATTTATGACGACAGGTAGCGGTACTTTTGATATATGGAGTAGTGCTACTTTCCAAGGCACATCTAATATGGTGCAGAGTGGGTTGCCACCCAATTTTGTTTTTCCTGCCATAGATAATTACAAATTGCCAGACGATGAAAAGACTATAGTAAGTAGTTGGCAATGTTCTGATAAAGTGATTACAGTTGGCAATTTTGCGAATAGTGCATCCTATATAGATGTCGATACGAATGTTTATTTTACAGGATTAACGCCAGGAGAAATAGTGGCACAATCTTCTGAAGGTCCTACAAGAGATGGACGTTTGAAACCCGATATTTCTGCGACAGGAAATTTTGTTTTGTCTTCAGGGAATCCTAGTTTTATCAATGCTGCTTTAGGAGGGAATAGATTTAAAGTAGGGATAGGTGGACAACACAATAGAAATGGTGGAACATCTACCTCATCGCCTGTAGTGGCGGGAGCAGTAGCACTTTATCTAGAGAAAAGTCCTGATGCTTATTGGTACGAAACCAAAGAAGTGTTTATTCGTACAGCTAGAAAAGATGATTTTACTGGAGCGATAGCGAATACACAATATGGGCACGGTAAATTGGATGGTTTTGAAGCAATGCAATATGATGCTATAGTGGGTTGTATGGATCCTTCGGCTTTTAATTATAATCCGCTAGCCAATATAGACGATGGTTCATGTATTGCTAGAGTGTATGGTTGTATCGATGTCGCTGCTCTGAATTATGATGCAAATGCAAATACGGATGATGGGTCTTGTATTCCTGTTGTTTATGGCTGTATGGATAGTTTGGCACTCAACTATGATACGTTAGCAAATATAGATAATGATTCTTGTGTGTATGATACTATGAGTACATCTATTGATGATGTGGAAGTAGTTCATTTTTCTATTTTTCCCAATCCTGTTTCAGAATATACTACAATTACTTACCAAAATATCCCGCAAGAAAGTAATGTTGTAGTGTATGATATTATTGGCAATCGTGTAGATGCATTTCCTTTACAAGATAGAAATGGAGAGAAAAGTATAAATGCTTCTTTGTGGCATAGTGGTATATATTTAGTGCGCATAGAAAACAAAGCAAATACGGTAAGTCAAACCCTAAAATTAATTGTACGATAAGTATGGAACATCAAAATTTGATAATAGATAGTGATTCGATAGCTAGAAAAATAACAAGAGTAGCTTATCAAATAATGGAAGAACATTGTTTAGAAAAAGAAATTCATTTAATAGGAATACAGCCAGGAGGAATGGTGCTTTCATCTTTGTTAAAAAAAGAATTGGACAAAATAGGTTTTGCTATTGAAGTGTATGAACACCAACTTTCAATAGACAAAAAAGATCCTGTTTCTGGAGCCATGAAAATGTCTTTTGATGTAGCGAAAATGGAAGATAAATGTGTCGTGATTGTAGATGATGTTTGCAATTCTGGAAAGACCATATTTTATGCCTATAAGCCATTGATGAATATTAAGGTGAAGTCATTAAAAATAGCTGTTTTAGTGGATAGAAAACATAAACGTTTCCCTATTCACTGCGATTATGTAGGAACTTCACTTTCTACTACACTGCAAGAGCATATCAATGTCAAGATTGAAAATAACCAGCTAATCGGTGCGTTTTTGAGTTGATTGTTATGTATTTTCTAATTTTAGCAGTAATTTAGACATTCACAATTCACCTTTTTTCGATGAAAAGAAAATTACTCCCTTTATTTCTACTACTCTTTGTTGCCAATGTATTGTTTGCACAAGTAGGAATAAACACTACAGATCCTGACACAACAGCGGTGTTACATTTAGAGGCTGATGATAGAGGTTTTTTACCTCCTACATTGACTACTCCACAGATGGATGGTATAGATGCTCCTGCTGATGGTTTGTTTATCTACAATGAAAACGATAGTCTAGTCGAGTATTGGAATGGCGAGTGCTGGCTCAAAGCCTATCAGCGTAATTGTAATGAGTGTGAGTTTTTGATGACTATAGATAATATACAAGGAGTGATTGATAGAACTTCTACGGATTCTACGCAAGCAGAAATATCTATAGAACAAACTAATGGAAATACACAGATTTCTCTTTTCCTGATAGCGAGTTTGCCAGCGGGTGTTACCGTTTCACTTGATAGTACAGTCATTGATAGTGTAGGGACTTCTACGTTGACGGCTTATGCAGATATTTTTGCGCCACCAGGCACATATCCTGTTGCTATACAAGCCGTTTGTGATCAAGCTACACAGTATTTGACATTCAATATCGTAGTAGAACCATGTATAGAAGTAGACATTGCTACAAATATGCAAGATGTTGATTTACAGGCTGATTTTTCATTGCCAGGTATAGGAAACCCTGTATGTGTTTTACTCAATGTACACCAAGGAGCAGAGATAAGTTCATCTACAACAGCAGATTATGCAATGACATGGGGTGGATTGGATCCGCAGTCACATGTAGGTTTTTTGCATAAT
>JBMZDS010000109.1:0-5734 GCA_049614465.1 Chitinophagales bacterium | reverse complement strand
CAATATATACCAATATTGTATTGCTAATGCCTGATACTATGGCAGAGCGATTTATGTTTATGCCATCTCTTGGATTTTGTATCGCATTTATCTTCGGGCTAGATTTTGTGCTGCGAAAAATGAAATCGAAACGGTCAATTATAGCTATTCTTACCATAGTAATATCTGCCTTTTTCCTATACAAGACTACAGATAGAAATTCTGACTGGAAAAATGGATATACGCTAGCAGTCAACACTATAGAATACGCACCTGAAAATGCTACCCTGCTCGCACAATATGGCACACAACTCAATATCGCAGCATTGAAAGATTATGATATTATTAATCAACAACAAGATGCAGAAATCGAAAGAAGTTTGAAACACGCAATAGAACTATTCCCAGGATTTTATAGTGCACAGACAGACCTAGCTACCTTCTATTCACGCCATGGACGAGATGAAGATGCATTTCCTTATTTTTTGCAAGCAATAGAACTAGCCCCTACGGACTGGATCAATCATTACTACATTGGATTTATCTACAATAAAAAAGGAGACTACGACAAAACAATTTACCACCTAGAAGAAGCATTGAAAATAAATGAAGGAGTAATGCTCGAAGGTGAAAATATACTAGCAGAAGGTGTTCTAGCAAGAGCATATTTTAAAATAGGAGAAGTTGAAAAATCAATCAAAAAATTAGAAGATTCATATGCAAAATATGGAGACAAAGACACCTACATCACACTTGCCAATCAATATCAAGAAATGGGGAATTTGGAAGGAATGCTTAAGACTCTTTTAATTCTTCAAAAAGACTTTCCTGGTGATACTGAACTCAGTAAAAACATAATACTTATCCAATCTTTACTACAATAAACTAACTATAATGAAAAAAGCAATTGTACTTTTTATTATCACACTATTTTTTCTTCCTACAAATGCAGAATCGCTCAAAGTAGTTGAAGATGAACATTTACGTATTTTGAGTTGGAATATATATATGCTGCCGGGAATAGCCAATCTTTCTAAGCAAATAGAAAAAAATCAAAAACGCCAACGAGCAGTTGAAATAGGTGAAATGATATCAGCAAGTGATTATGATATTGTCGTTTTTCAAGAATCGTTTTTTGCACCAGCAAGACGAAAACTGAAAAAAGCATTAAAAAAAGCCTATCCATACATGTATGGTCCTATCAATAGAGGAGGATTTGGGCTAAAGACGAGCAGTGGTATTTTTATTGTCAGCAAAATTCCTTTGACCGAACTTGGTACGACCCAATACCGTAGCTGTAATGGAGCCGATTGTTTTGCTAAAAAAGGGGCAGGTCTATTTGAAGGAGAATGGAATGGAAAAACTTTTCAAATACTAGGCACCCATCTCAATGCAGGAGGTCCTCAATGGATACGAGAAGAACAGTACAAACAAATCGCTGATGAGTTGCTATTTCCTCATCAAAAAATGGGTGTACCACAGATCATATGCGGAGACATGAATACGCATAGAGAAGACAGTGATGGAAAATATGAAACTATGCTTTCTGCATTGGACTGCCTAGACACACCTACTTATGGGGAGCGACAAACTACGACAGTCAAAGACAAAGGAATTATCGACTACATCTTGTATCGCCCGAATGAATCATCTATACAAATCATAGACAAACAAATTCGCGTATTCACAACAGATACTGAAGTCGTAGACAAACTAGGTGGTACGCTTTCTGATCATTTAGGTGTAGATCTAGTAGTTGAGTTATAAAACAACTACCTTTTGTGTATTAACAACTTTGCCGTTTTCATCTTCTATTTTGATGAAATAAATTCCTTTTTTCCAGTCTTTTGTAGAAACTAGCAAGTTGTTATTTTCCACATTTTGCCTATATACTTTTTGTCCTAAAGAATTGTAAATATTGACAACATCAATACTCTCTCCATGTGATGAGGCAGTAATCAAAAAGTCAGTTGTAACAGGATTTGGAAAAATCAACACATCAATCGTTTCCTTTTCTACTCTATCAAAAACTCCCACAATACCATCACTTACATCTACTGTATCCGCCTTCGCAGTAATGAGCATATCTGTCCCGATAGAATCAATACCTAGTATGTTCTCAAACTGGAAATCTATTGAATTAATCAAACCTCCCTTTTTACCATCTAGATTTTCTTCTGTAACAATAAGAATCTGCAAAATATCACCATTGCCACTTACAGATCCATTATCACCTCTTGTAGCTGCAAAATCTGCTCTGACAGGATTGACTACAGGATCGTATTTGTCTAAAGTAAAAACATCTACAAATGGAGTTCCAAGCCAACCACCATGGAAATCAATGACAGTTTCAGACTCTATAATTTTTGAAGTATCAAACTCTATAGAAAAAGCTATCCCATGTATATTCTCTATAGGGTTATCTTCACTTCCTAAGTGTACATCTATTATGATTGTATCTCCTGCTTCAATTATCGAATCAGAAAATTCTAAAAACAAATCATCTCCTGTGATTACATTCCCCATTAATCCTGAAAAATTATCATTGGTGGCGTTATAATTAGGACTGTATAAATCTCCTCCATCAACGAATCCATCTCCATCAGTATCTGCATGTTTATGATTGAGTCCTCCTAATGTAGTAAAAGAACCGGACCAGTCTGGGGCGGTCTTGGGATTCCAGTCGGAACCTTGCTCAGCAGCCGACCTTGCAGGACCACCTGTACCAAAGACTAATCCGGTAAAAATAAAATCTACGTTATTGGCAATACCATTATTATTGGAATCGCCTGGCCACACACAATCTACTGTACATTGCGCATGACTTATCAAAAATCCTATTGAGAAAATAATAACGAAACTAATTTTTTGAGCAAGGTGTTTCATGATATTTATATTTTATTCTTCAAATTTAGATGGAAATAATTGTGAGGAAAGTACATTATTCTCACAAAGTTGAAGTTATTTTTAAATGAACAAAATTATTTATGATTGATTATCAGTTTTTTATAAATACTTCTTTAAATATTGTAGTACTCGACTTTCCCTGTATAAAGTAAGTTCCATTTGATAAGAAAGATACATCTATTTGCTTACTTATCGCATTTATTTCATTTTGATACACTATTTTTCCGCTAATATCTACTATAGAAATATTTCCAACAAAATGTTCTTCAAAATCTATATTTAAGGAGTTCGATGTAGGATTGGGATATACAACTGCAAAGTCAGTTTGAATATCTCTTATTGCTGTTATCTCTCCCAGTCGCTCAATATTCAAAGTATAATTTCCTATATCTGTAGATCCTTTTCCAGCGACAGTAAGATGATATGTCCCTGCTTCTAAATTGGATTCAGCATGAGCATCTCCACTACTACAGCCATCTTCTGCATAAAAGATATCTTGCTCACAAAAATCGCTATTACTTAAAGCTAAAATATTTTGAAAAGCGGAGCCGCATAGCTCAAAAGACCATAAACCATTTTCAGGTATGACTACTTGAATGTGATGCGCTAAAGAGGGAGACATCGCTGAACAGACTAGTGTATTGTTGTAGATTGAAGTCCTTGTTAAATCTATGATTCCATCACCATTACTATCTTCTTCCATTCCGATTTGATTGCCATTTTCATCATAGGTATATGCTCTTGTTTCATCTACAGTGCCATCTCCATCATAGTCATATATAGCCATAGTTTGGTTTCCATTACTATCATACGAAAATGAGGTACTTGCATCTATAGATCCATCTACATCATCATCGTTTTCATAGAGCAATATATTCCCATTACTATCATAGACGTAAGTATATAATATATCTACGATGCCATCTGCATTACTATCTAATTCTCTTGCGGTCTGATTGCCATATCCATCATATATATATACAGATATTCTATTTGCGACACCATCTGCATCAGAATCTGATTCTGAGCGAGTTAGATTGCCATTGTTGTCGTAAGTACTTGTATAAATGACATCTACACTACCATCTCCATTAGTATCTTGTTCTTCTCTTATTCTATTTCCATTGCTATCATAGGAGAAACTATAAATGACATCTATAATGTCATCTGCATCATAATCCGTTTCATTAAGAATTCGATTGCCATTACTGTCATAGGTAAAAATAGTTAAATAATTGATAGTACCATCTGCATTGCTGTCGTGTTCTTCACGTATGTGGTTTCCATTACTGTCATAGGTATTGGTAGATATATTATCTATGGTTTCATCTGCATTTTCATCGTTTTCTATACGTATAAGATTTCCATTACTATCATATGTAAAAATTGATATTTCATCAATGGTACCGTCCACATCATTATCTCTTTCATAGCGTACTCTATTTCCATTGCTGTCATAGGTGATGACATGAGAAACATCTACTGTCCCATCTGCATTGTAATCTGTAGATGATTGTGTAAACTTGTCAAAAGATTTTGTAGTATTGAAATCAAAAACGCCTGGAGCAGTTATTATTTTATCATAGTTTATATCCTGTGCATTGACAATTGTACCTATTGTTAAAAATAAGGCGAGTAAACTGATATGTATATTTTTCGTTTTCATAATTGAGCGATTTTTGAATAGACAAAATATTTCTGATTTGATTTTTTGAGCAAGATTTTTCATGATGTTTGTATTTATAATTCAAATTTCTATCAATAATCCCTTTACAAAAAGTACACTTCTACATAGAAGTTGATTATTTTTTTTATAAAAAAAATGCATAAATAATTGGATATCAATTTATTAAAATAAATTTTTAATAAATTATCGTTTCACAATTTGTTTTACCACTATGTTATTTAGAGACATTATTTTTAGAAAATAAATGCCTTTTGCATATTCTGATACATCTATTTGAATATTTTGATTGGCAATTGACTGCGTTTTTATTGTTTTTCCATTGATATCCATCAAGTACATATTTCCTTCTATACTTTCTTCAAAATCTATATTGACTATGTCTGTAGCAGGGTTTGGATATACTACAAGATTGCTTTCAACGTCTAAAGAATTATCAGATATACTTGTAGGCGTGTTGGCAATTCCTGTTCTTGGATATGTGGTCACGACTTCCCATATCATTGTCTGAAGATATAAAGCGAGTTCAGGACTTGGCATCTGAAACCCAGCAGGTGGATCTGGCATTAAATCATTTGACAAGCCCAAAGGACTTTCATTAAAAATACACGCATAATGTATCATAGCAACTGCATAATCCCCCAAAGAATTGGGATGTATATTGTCGCCAAAAAAATCACTAATATCTGAAATTCCTGGCACTAAATCGAGTGCTATATCATCATACAATCTTGCCATCATTCTATGACCCGGAATTATATAAACAGGTGTTGCTCCATCAGGTCTATTATCATTGGCATAATCCATCATTTCTTCCCAATGATTTTCATAGACATCAAGCGTCTCTCTCCAAGGTCCTTCGGTGCCATCAATACTTGTTTAAGTTGTCCATAGTAAAGTATTGACTCCATTGCCATCATTACCATTATCCCAAGCATTGTTTACATAAAGTGAAAGGTATTCATTAGCGGGAGTGATAAGCGGTGGAGTGCCCCCATTATCAGGAATTGGGATCCCTTCTGTAATTACGAGCAATTCCCAATCTGCTATGTCATATCTCGCTGATGTTTCTAAATCAGTTTCATTGTCCCAACGCCAAAACATAGGCGAACCAGGGATTGTTGCTTGCTCTATATCATCTCCAGCCCAAACGCCTCTCAAGTC
>JBMZDS010000108.1:0-5748 GCA_049614465.1 Chitinophagales bacterium | reverse complement strand
AACTCCACCTACCGGAATGGTCCCAATTGGTCCGGTAGGGCAAGCATCAGGCATTAATGCGCCAGCTACAAGCGTAGGTGTTAGCATCAATGTCTCCATAGATTCGATAACTTTCTCTACGTTATCTTTCTCCAATTTGTTTTCAGCTTTGATATTGATGTTAAAATCAACTGCTTTTTCGTGCAATTCTATTTCTGGTGGCGTTCTAAATTGTTCTAAGTAAGCCAGCATTTCTTTTTCTTCTAGTTGGTTTTCGTTGATATAAGCTATCGCTTCTCCAAACCATTTCTTTTGACTAAATCCTAAGTCAAGTAGTGTTCTTCCTGTAATTTTCATGGTATTATTATTTTGATAACTCAAAGATGAGTCATGTCTGCGCAATCATCTTGCGTAGTATTTATTTTTTAATCTAATCAAGGCAAACTTCGATTAGTCTCTAAATACATTTCTGTATTTTCAGGATTCGAACCTGACATATCCAACGAAGTATGACTAAACTACGGCACTTGACTTTTTTGAAAAAATAAAGAAAGAAGTAAAAGGCAAAAAGAGCAATTTATACATGGGGCATTGTCTAGCCAGAGTCGAACTGGACCATCTTGTTGCTTTTAATCAACTTCATGATTCCTCCCCTCAATTAGGTGACGAAGTAACTCTTCTTTACGACATTCTTTCTTTATTTTCATTTTTTTAAAATGGGTAATGTTTAATAAGAATTCTATTTGCGTGTTGTCATTTACACCAACTACTTTTTTTAGTAGTATAGGATTCAAACCTATAACTCACGTACCTGAAACGAAGTATTTCTTATCTACGACACCATTTTTTTATACAACAAGGCGAAAAGCAAAAAGACACTATTTTATATGCTCTGCCAATTGAGCTATCATTAAAACATTTCTGCTCGAATGAAGTGGACTCGAACCACTAACCCTATAATTAAATCGAAGTATTTCTTTTTTACGGCACTTGTTATTTTAAGAACGTTTTCTTTGCTTTCACAAAAGTAGAATCCAACTGCGCAATCATTTTACGTAGTCGAATTATTATTGGTTTTTTATATCGCTATTGCTTCTATTTGCTCTAGCACATTGCCTGCATTTTCGACAGCATCTAGCATTTCAAAAACTTTATCGCTCCAGCCTGCTATTAAATAGACATCATTTCGGTCTATATCTATAGCTTGCTTTCCATAACCTGCCAAATCAAACAAATACAATTTTGCATTTGGTGCTAATGATTTGTATTTCAACCATGATTTTTCAAAAGTTTTATCATTATTGTAGTTATTGTTCCACATCTGTACATCAGTAAAGATCATTACTTTATCTACTATCTCACGTTTGCTGATTAAACTATCGATGACTTTGTAGCCGTTGGTAGCGTAGCCCACTTCACCTTCTCGCTTGTAATACTCGTTGACATTGCTCAATACACTTCTTTTTGGCATGTTGATACTTTTCCAAGTATTACCGAACATACCACTTATCACATTTTTGCATTGGGACTGTAACAACATGCCTAGCATCAAACCTACATCATACAAGAGTACTTTGCTGTTTCGAGAGATAGACTTTTGCATAGATCCAGAGACATCACAAGCGATTACTACGCTTGTATCATAGTTAAAGCCTTTTATGTTTTTAGCACTTATCATCACAGCGATTTCCAAAGCATCCAATATTGCACTTGTATATTTTGAGTCTATATTTTTCACTTCTCGATATGCTGCCAAAAATCGAAATGGCAATTGTTTAGAATTCAAAACTGCTTTTTCATTGCTCAAATAATCGCAAACCATTTCTACATGAGTAGCTGACACCTTTGCTTCTATGATATTTCTCAAGTTTCGCATCAAAGCCATATAGCCTATTTTTCTGCTTGCTATCAAAGTTTCCCATTTTTGCTTAAATGCAACATTTCTTTCTGCTTTGTTCGAAAATTTATTTTGACCTAAAGCCGACAATTCAGTTTCCCAAGTGTATGGTGTAGTTAAGGCATCTTTTGCGATTTTGTCAAAAACTGCTTGTTGCTCATCACTTTTCGCTTTTGGGTGCACCAAAAACAAGGCATCTTTCATTTTCACTTCTGCAGCTCGATTATATTTCGCAAACTGATATTCATCAAAATTGTTAAAAGCCGTAGCTAAACCTTTTTGAACTTGCTTAGACAGTTTGTTCAATTTTTTCGTCCCATTTCTATTATTTGCAATTTGGTAATACGCCAATAATTCAGTGATTTCATCTGCTCGCTTTACGATTCCGTTGACTGTTTTGCTTACCAATGAGTTGCCTGTATTTATTTTGGCTAACTCAACAGCTAAAACAATCGGAGTAGAACGCATGTACATTTCAGTACGTGTATATACAGCAAGTTTTGCTATGAATTCTGGTTGACACTTTACAATCAATTCTTTAATTCTTTTCAAACGTTCGTTTTCATTTTCATAAAAAGAATTGCCTAGGCCACTTGTCACTACAGCAGTATATAATTCATACTCTGGTCTTATTTTGAATGCTTTTTCGCCTTCAAAGTTTTGTGTCACTTTTCTGTTTTTCTTAAAAAAATTAAATTTCATAATTGTAAATTTTGTTGTGTTCCAATTTGATGAAACAAAGATATCGGCACATGTGCGCAATGATTTTGCGCAGTAAAAAAATAATATTATTTTTACGAACAGAAACTTAATTAAAGTATTGGTTTTCAATATTTTAATAAAACAAAATAAAAATGGCAATTAATAAAAACGCGCTCATTCGATACAAGACAATAGATAAATGTCTCCAAAATCGAAGTAGGAAATGGAAATTGAATAGCTTGATTGAAGCCTGTTCTGATGCACTCTATGAATATGAAGGAAGACAAATAGATGTCAGTAAACGTACGGTGCAACTCGATATTCAGATGATGCGTAGCAATAAGCTAGGATACAATGCTCCGATAGTTGTTTATGATAGGAAATTCTATAAGTACGAAGATGAAGATTTTTCGATTACTGATATTCCGCTTAATGAGAATGACATGAATGTCTTGTCAGAAACAGTGGAAATGCTCAAGCAATTTAAAGATTTTTCATTGTTCTCGGAGCTGGGAGGGATTATCCAGCGATTGGAAGATAAAATCTATACAGAAAAAACGCATTTACCGCCTATCATACATCTAGATAAAAATGAAAACTTGAAAGGAATAGAAAGATTGGATACTATTTATCAAGCTATCATCAAAAAAATAGTTTTGAAAATCACTTATCAATCATTCAAGGCAAGAAACCCAAGCACATTTGATTTTCATCCTTTTATCCTGAAAGAATTTAATAATCGATGGTTTGTTGTGGGAAAAAAGAGTAAAAATGCAGTTATCCAACATTTAGCACTAGATAGGATAGTTGAGATTGATTTTAATCTACAAGAAGAGAAAATAGATGAGGTTTTTGATGGTGATGAATATTATAAAAACACAATCGGAGTCACTGTTTTTAAACCTGAAGATGCGAAAGAAGTAGTACTTAAAATCGACAGAGAAAATGCGCCTTATGTTTTGACAAAGCCTTTTCATCATAGTCAAGAACTTGTAGAGAGAAATACAGGAGACAATTGTACGATTGTGAAATTAAAAGTTCATTTGAATATGGAATTTGAGCGATTGATTTTGGGTTTTGGAGAGAGTATAGAAGTATTGGAGCCTAGAGAACTCCGAACAAGGATTTTGCGAAAATTTAAGAAAGGACTAGCGAACTACACCAAGTGATTTTTCAGAAACATACTATGTCACTCAAAAAACTATCTTTGCTATCAAATTTTAAAATCTTTTGGAAGAAAATAAACAAATAGAAAAAAGTCAAGCGCCACTGGAAAACAGTAGTAGTCTTGTTCATTTGCTTGCCATCTTTGGTATTTTCACAATCTGCATTACATTTTTTAGTCTATTGACTAATATGTTGCTAGTAAATGGATTTGATATTAAGGATGCATTTTCACAAGAAGTCTTTAGTCAGGGGCAATTGAATGGATTGCTTTTTGCTCAGATAATTTCAAGTATTGGGATTTTTATTGTGCCTGCTATACTTTTTAGTTTTTTAAAAAGCACAAGCCCTTTGCAGTTTTTAAAAGTAAAGCCACAAGTAGATATTAAAATGGTGTTTTTCACTATTGTATTATTCTTTAGCGTCTTACCACTTATTGATGGATTGGTTCGTTTGATGCACATGATTCCTTTTGACGAATTTGATAATGCAACTATCAATACCATGATAGAGCTAGAAGTAAAATCTGAGCAATTGTTTAGTCAATTTTTGGATTTTCAATCTGTAGGAGGATTTGTACTTGCATTCTTTACTATGGCGATTGTGCCAGCAGTGGGTGAAGAATTATTTTTCAGAGGTGTTTTACAAAATATCTTTATGAAAAGCATGAAGAGTCCAATTCTTGCGATTGTAACTACAGCGTTGATTTTCACTTTTTTTCATTCTCCATTGTATAATCTTCCTGCTCTTCTTTTTATGGGCATTTTATTAGGTTTGATTTATCATTGGACGAAAAATATTTGGTATTCGATAGCGGCACATTTATTCAACAATGGAATGATAGTCGTATTTGCAGGACTAGGGAAACTCGGATGGATAGATTTTGATTTTCAGACACAAGATTCTCTGCCTTGGTATTTTGCTATCATAGGATTGTGTATTTTTGTTCCCTTATTGTTTTTCTATAAAAAACAAGCTATCCAAATTGAAGAAGCATAACTATGGATTTTAAAAAATTGGCTACAAGAGCAGGATCTGCTTTAATTTTTGTCATTATTATGGTGGGCTGTACACTTTTTCAGGCCTCATATATTGTTTTGATGGCTTTGCTCACTGCTTTTTGCACACATGAATATATGGAAGTAACGGGTGTTCTTCGTGAAGAAAACAAACGCTTCGGTTACTTGTATAGATTGATAGCTATAGGTACTAATGTCTTGGCTTTTCTCTTAAGTGCATCTATAATTGTATGGCAGATGGATTCTCGATTTTTGTCTTTGATTCCAGTCTTATTGTTTATCGTTTTTATCATAGAACTTTATGCCAAATCTGAAAAACCGTTTATCAATATTGCTGTCAATTTGAGTAGTTTTGTTTATGTCGGTATTCCTTTTGCATTGCTCAATTTAATTGTGTTTTATGGTGGAAGATATGAGCCATTTATACTTATAGGTGTTATGGTTTTGATATGGGTATATGATGCTGGAGCTTATTTAGTAGGCAGTCTATTTGGGCAGCGACCATTGTTCAAAAGAATCTCACCCAATAAAACACTAGAAGGTTCTCTAGGTGGTGCATTGATATTGACTGCATTGGGATTTGGATTGGGATATATTGCTTATTTCGATGCTTTTTCTCCTTTACAATGGATCATCATTAGTCTTCTTGTCGCTTATTTTTCTGCTACAGGAGATTTGATACAATCTATGCTAAAACGTAGCTTAGGAATAAAAGATACAGGTAATATTATGCCTGGTCATGGAGGCTTTTTGGATAGGTTTGATGCTTTCATTTTTGTGATTCCTTTTATCGCATTTTATATCGTTTGTTTCAAACACTAAATTTTTTAGTATTTTTACCCTCCCTTAAAAAAGAAAACACACTCGATGACGATACATAAAGAAGGATACAAGATTATTTTATTTACATTTATTGCGATAGTTGCTATAAATTTTTTGACTGTTATGTTTGTCCCATGGGCAGGTTTGCAGATAGGAATTAATATT